>CATKFO010000046.1 GCA_949747515.1 uncultured Eubacteriales bacterium | reverse complement strand
TTTATATAATAAATATTAACGTAAGACAACAATACATTTTTGAAACAAAAATAAATTGCCGACGAATTAAGGAATAATAATCCTATGAAATTTTTAACATACTTTTTATTTATAAAAACATTCAAATAAATTGTATGTAGAGAAAATTATTATTGTTCTATATTTATATAAACAAAAATTTAGTTAAAGGAATTTTATAACTATGAAAAAAATAGCTACGCTTATCGCCTTAATAATGATATTTTCTTTCCTGTCTTCTTGCGGCGAGCTTGACGACGAATCATCGGATTCATCTGATTTAGGGAACGCGTCGACTCCTTTATTTTGGAAAGTATCGGGCAATGGTTACGACGGTAATTTTTACTTGCTTGGCTCTATACACGTTGGATTAAACGACGCCAATTTATACCCTGAAAAAATAACCGACGCGTGGAATTCCTGCGATTACCTGGCTGTTGAAACAGATGTTATCTCACTTGAAAAAGATATATCCGCTTCCACCAAAGCTTTGTCGAAACTTGTATACGCCGACGGAACAAAAATTTACGATCACATAGAAGACGATACATACTCAAAATCGGTCGATATTCTGAAACGATATAAAATATACAATTCATTTCTCGATTATTACATGCCTGTTCTATGGACTCAATTTATAGAAGACTGCCTACTATCGGAAACAAAATTCGACATAAGCAACGGCGTCGATAGATATTTTTTAAGCGACGCTAAAGAAAACGGCAAACAGATTCTTGAAGTTGAAGATTACCTTGATACATACGAAGGACTGGCTTCTCTTTCAGAATTAACTCAAAAGCTTCTTTTGGAATCATATATCGACGACGAATACGCTGAAAATTACGAAGCGGACGTAGAACGTCTTTATTCGGCGTGGAAAAGCGGAGACATAGAATACCTCGAAGAAATTTTTATTAACGATACAGATATTGATATTGATTCTGCAGACGAAGAGATACAATGCGAGGAAGAATACAACGCGGTAATGCTTGACGATAGAAATATAATAATGACGGAAAAGGCGGACTCTTATATAAAAAACGGCTACGACGTATTCTACATCGTGGGACTTGCTCATATGCTCGGAGACAACGGAATAGTAGAAAGTCTGCGCGGTCTTGGATACGACGTGGAGCTTGTGAATCTAAAATAGTTTAACTTTATTTGAACGCAAATATAAACAAACAGAAAAAGACGCCGCCCTATAAATCCTCGGACGGCGTCTTTTCATATTCATTTGCAGAACAGGCTTAGATAAGTTCCTTAACCTTAGATCTCTTTCCGACTCTGTCGCGGAGATAGTAAAGCTTAGAACGTCTGACTTTACCGCGTCTGATAACGTCTACCTGAACAACATGGGGAGAATGAAGCGGGAAGGTTTTTTCAACTCCGCATCCGTAAGCTACTCGGCGAACGGTAAACGTTTCAGAAATACCGCCGCCATGACGAGCGATAACGGTACCCTCAAACATTTGGATTCTTTCTCTCGTTCCCTCTTTAATTTTATTGTGGATTCTTACTGTGTCTCCGATATTAAACGCGGGAACTGTTTCCTTAAGCTGCTCATTAACAAAAGCATCGATCTTATTCATTTCGATTTCCTCCTTTGATTTACGGACGTTCATGCAGAGCTTACAGAGGACCGTCCTAATTATTTAACGCACGAATAGAATTATATCATAAAAAGAAGTAAAACGCAAGAAAAATTTTCTTTATTCCCACTTTTTATTTTTAATACTAATTCAGTTCGTATAGTTGTCAAAATATCCCTGTACAAGAACTATAGGAGTTCCCTTATCTCCCGATCCGCTCGTAAGATCGCAGAGGGATCCGATCAAATCTGTATAGCGGCGCGGCGTAGTTCCTTCTGAAACCATATTTCCGACAAGGCTCCCGTCTTTCTCCCGTATTTTTTCTGAAATAGCTGATTTAAGAGCTTCGCCTTTAAGATCCGCATAGTCGTTGTCGGCGAGATATTTAAGCTTAAGCTCGTTCGGAGTGCCGCGCAGACCGTCTGTATAAGCGGGAGACACGCACGGATCCGCGAGCTCCCATATCTTGCCCTGCGGGTCTTTAAACGCGCCGTCGCCGTACACCATCACCTCAATTTGTTTTCCGGTAGCTTCCACAAGAAGCTTTTGAGTTTTTCTAACGAATTCGCCGCAATCCTTAGGGAAAAGCTTAACGGCGCTCTCAGTAGATTTATTGGATCCGAGAAGGCCGAACTCCGCGTTAAATCCGCTTCCGTTTACAGAAGACGTGAGAATATCGTCAAGGCCGAGAACTATCTTTGCTCCAGCCGCCTTAAGAAGCCGCTTTGTTCTTGCTCTCGTATGTATGTCGCAGGTAAGAACTGTGTCAGTATACCGAAGAATGCTCGAGGGCTGATTCGCAAATATAATCTCGCAGTCAGCTCCTTCTTCGCGGATCAGGCTCTCGTAATACTCTACGTAATCTACTCCGGTAAATTCATGTTTATTTTCTCCGAACAGTTCGCGATATTTTTCAAGGCTGAGCACGTCGCCGTATGGATTTACGCCGGCTTCGTCAAGCTGATCGTAAGTGAGAAGATGATTGCCAACCTCGTCGCTGGGGTAGCTAAGCATGAGAATTATTTTTTTCGCGCCTTTAGCGATTCCTCTTAAGCATATTGCGAAACGATTTCGCGAAAGTATAGGAAAAATGACTCCTATGGTTTCGCCTCCAAGCTTAGCCTTAACGTCCGCGGCGATAGCGTCTGTTTCCGCATAGTTTCCCTGACTTCTCGCAACTATAGACTCGGTAATCGCGACCACGTCTTTATCGTGAAGTTCAAAGCCGTCTATATTCGCGGCTTCGGTTATACTGTCGCAAACTATTTTTGGAAGATCGTCTCCCTCTCGTATAATCGGGCATCTGATGCCTCTCGATACTGTGCCTGTTCTTCTTTCCATTTTTGACACTTCCTTTATTATTTTTTATTAAGCGTAATATTTTATCGGCGGAAAATTATTGCTTCAACATTTTCATACATAATAAAACTCTTGCAGCTACTGTTTTTTAGCCTTTACAGCTTCCTTCGCCGCAGTTAAAGTGTTTTCGAGAAGAGTCGTTATAGTCATAGGACCGACGCCTCCCGGAACAGGAGTAATAGCTGAAGCCTTAGGTTCGACTGAAGCGAAATCCACGTCCCCGGTAAGCTTTCCGTCGTCTCTGCGGTTCATACCGACGTCTATAACCACGGCTCCTTCTTTTACCATATCCCCGGTTATGAAGTCTGCCTTCCCTATAGCTACGACAAGGATATCGGCTCTTCTCGTAACCTCGGCAAGATTTGCCGTTCTCGAATGGCATACGGTCACGGTTCCGTTAGCGTGCAGCAGTAGCATCGCCATAGGCTTGCCGACAATGTTGCTGCGCCCTACTACCACGCATTCCTTTCCGGATACGTCTATATTTTCGTACTCCAGCGCTTTCATAACGCCCGCTGGCGTGCATGGTAAGAAGCTGTAATCGCCGAGCATAATCCTTCCCGTATTTACAACATGGAAAGCGTCCACGTCCTTCTCCGGAGGTATAGCCGCCAGCACGGAAGACTCGTTTATATGCTTCGGTAAAGGAAGCTGCACTAAAATTCCATGAATACGCTCGTCGTTTTTCAGCTCTTCCAGTTTCCCGAGTAGTTCTTCCTCAGAAGAGCTCTCGGGCATCTCGACTACTATGGAATAAAAACCGGCTTTCTCGCAAGCGATTCTTTTATTTCTTACATATACCTGAGACGCGGGATTCTCGCCGACTATCACAACGGCAAGCCCCGGAACAACTCCGGTTTCACGGGCGAATTCTGCTCCGCGCCGCGCTATGTCCGCCCTTACTTCGGCGGCGATCTTTTTTCCGTCTATTAGCTTAGCCATCTTTTTTCTCCTCATCTTCGCTCTTTTTTACTTCCGCATCGGCAGTGTCCGGACAATCTGAATAGTCGGCGGCCGCTGGTTCGTCTTTAATCCCGTGAAAATCGTCTTCGTTCTCGCTTTCTGCAGAATCGACGATTTCTTGGATTCCTTCAAAAGCCGCGTTTTTTTTCTTTATTTTCAAAGCCGCGACAGTCAGCGAAACGCCTACGGCAAAAGAGACGAAACCGACAAGCTGTGAAATCCTGATCGGGCCCAGCATAAGGCTGTCTGTTCTCAGTCCTTCTATAAACATACGACCAAAGCCGTACCATGAAACGTAAAACAGGAAAATCTGCCCGTCGAATTTTTTCTTTTTGTATATTATATTCGCGATTATAAATCCGCAAAGGTTCCAAATAGATTCATAAAGAAAAGTAGGGTGAACGCACGTAACGTCCGTCCACGCTCCCATTTCGGCGGAATTTTGAAAATTTCCGTAACTTATGCCCATTCTCCATGGAAGCGCCGTCTCCGATCCATACGCCTCAACGTTCACAAAATTTCCCCATCTGCCGATAAGCTGTCCTATTAAACATGCCGGAGACGCGACGTCTAGCATTTTAACAAAACTGATTTTTTTAAAGCGGCATACGGCGAAAAGAGTGAAAAATCCCGCGATTATCGCTCCGTATATAGCCAATCCTCCGTTCCATATTCCTATAACGTTGAGCGCCGTCTCCTTTAAATTAGTCAAAAAACCCTTGCCGGTTACCAAATATTTATCGAACTCAAAAATTACGTAATAAAGTCTTGCTCCTATAACTCCGAAGATAATCAGAAACAACGCGATATCGACCACATGATCGCCGTCTATTCCTTCGGTACGCTGAGCCCTCCACATAGAATACAGCACGGCGAGGATAATGCCTGCGCATATTATGATGCCGTACCACGCCACGTCCCGTCCGAAAATGGTAAACGCGATCTTGTCCATATGGAAAGGCTCTATTCCAAGTCCCGGAAATGAAACATACGTCATAATATTCTCCGTTCTTTGCTTTTCATTATATTATATAACGATCGTATTTATATAGAGCGTACGGTCACGCCTGTTTTTTATATATGTTAAATGCACGGAAAAACTCTATAACAGCCACGAATCAGTCGCAGTTCTCCCAGTTGTGATATATTTCCTGCACGTCGTCGCTGTCTTCAAGATGTTCGAGAAGAAGGTTCATATTTTTGATATCGTCCTCGCTTTCAAGGGTAACATATGAAGAAGGAATCTTATCGGCTTCCGCGCTTTCAATCTTATATCCTTCGGCTTCCAAGGCGTCTCTAACCGACGCGAGAGCGTTCGACTCGGTGAGGATTTGATAACTCTCCTCGTCACCCTCTATATCGTCGGCGCCGGCTTCAATAGCAAACTCAAACAATTTGTCCTCGTCCGGCGCGTTCTCCCTAAGAATTACGATTATTCCCTTATCCTCGAAAAGGTAGCTGACGCAGCCGGAAGAACCAAGATTTCCGCCGTATTTATCAAAATAATGTCTCACGTCGGAAGCCGTTCTGTTTCTGCTGTCCGTCGCGGTTTCGACAATAACCGCTACTCCCGAGGGACCGTAGCCTTCGTAGGTAATTTCCTCGTATACGGTTCCGTCGCCGCCCATAGCTTTCTTTATAGCCCGTTCTATATTGTCGTTAGGCACGTTGCTCGCCTTAGCCTTAGCGATAAGATCGCGGAGCTTTCTATTGACGTTCGGATCTCCTCCGCCCTCGCGGACCGCGATTGCGATCTCCTTGCCGATTTTAGTGAACACCTTCGCCTTTTGAGCGTCGGTTTTCTCTTTTTTATTTTTTATATTATTCCACTTGCTATGTCCTGACATAAAAAACACCTGCTTTACTTAGAGTATTTATTATAATTTTTGCTTTTTTGCCTCCTGCGGCTTACACACTTAAAAAAATCTAAGACGCCGGAGTTTTTGAACATTGTTTTTGTTTTGGATTCGGTTAGCAGCTCATTATTCAGTTTGGGACGCCGACTAAAAACTGAGTTGAAAATCTCGCTTCAAACACGATCATATCTTTTCCGGAGTTTTAATACAGATGAGGCGAAGAGCCGTTCCAAGCACGGAGCTCGTCGCCGAAGTCAAGCGGAGTCTCATGGACTTGACTTCCGCATCGTCGGACGATATAATAGGACAATTATGATAGAAGCGATTAAACGCCGTGCAAAGGTCTATAATATATCTCGTAATGTCGGAAGGCTCGTAATCTTCAAGAGCCTCGCCGATTACCTCTGGGAAACGTGAAAGAACGCGAAGCAGTTCCTCTTCCTCCGAAGCAGTAAGATCGCCGCCTTCAGCTATGAAGGATTCGTTTTCAGCCTTTGAGAGGATACTTCTGGTGCGGGCGTACGTGTACTGAGCGTAAGGACCCGTGCTTCCTTCAAAGCTAAGCGCCGAATCGAGGCTGAAATCAATGTCCTTAATACGGCTGTTAAATAAATATTTGAATATTATCGCGCCTACGCCGACGGCTTCCGCAACGGAGTCCTTTTCTTCAAGATCGGGGCTCTTTTCTTCAATGATTCCTTTTACTTTCTCAATAGACTGAGCGAACAGATCTTTCAGCAGAACTACGTTTCCGCTTCTCGTAGCGAGCTTTGCGCCTCCGATGCTCACCGTTCCGTAAGGCACGTGCACAAGATCTCCGTGCCAATCGTATCCCATAAGTTCTACAACTTTGAACCATTGAGCAAAATGCAGACTCTGAGCGGAAGACGTCACATATACGCATTTATCAAAATTATAGGTATTTTTACGATATACGGCGGCTGCGATATCTCTTGTAGGGTAAAGAGTGGAACCGTCTCTCTTTAAAATCAAACACGGAGGCATTCCGTATTCTTCAAGGTCTACGATAGAGGCGCCGTCGTCCAACTTAAGAAGATTCATCTCTCGCATTTTTTCAATCTGAGGCGCCATCTTATCAGAGTAAAAGCTCTCGCCGTTATAGCTGTCAAATGTAATTCCAAGCTGCTTGTAGGTTACTTCGTACTCTTTGAAGCTTACGTCGATGAACCATTTCCAAAGCTCGATGTTCTCCGGATCATGTTCTTCCAACTTCTTGAACTCGGCCCTCGCCTCGTCGTTAAGAGACGGATCCTTTTCGGCCTCCTCATGGAATTTCACATAAAGCTCAACGAGAGCGTCTATCCCTTCTTTTTCGACCTTTTCCCTGTTTCCCCACCGCTTAAACGCAACTATTTGCTTACCGTTCTGGGTTCCCCAGTCTCCAAGGTGGTTTACGCCAACGCATTTATATCCGCAAAATTCGTGAAGCAGCTTAAGCGAATGACCGATTACGGTAGTCCCCAGGTGTCCGATATGGAACGGCTTTGAAATATTAGGAGAAGAGTAGTCGAAAACCACCGTTTTGCCGCTTCCGCAGCCGCTTGATCCGTAGCTTTCTCCTTTTTCCTCAATTTCGCTTAGAATTGAGAGAAGCGCCGCGCTTGAAACTTTAAAATTAAGATATCCTCCGGCCGCGGTTACGGAAGAAAATTCATCTCCTGAAATTTCTTCTGCAAGAGCCGCCGCAATCTTCGGAGGAGCGTTTCTGAGAACCTTCGACAGCCTGAAGCATGGGAACGCAACGTCTCCCATATCGCCGTCCGGCGGATATTCCAGCGCGCCGGCGAGCTCCGTAGGATCAAGATCGCCGTAATCCCATATTTTCTTCGTCGCCGCGCATATTTTTTCCGCGGCGATCTTTTTAAATTTTTGCATATATTTCTCCATAATGCCGAGCTTCGAGAGAGACCGGGAGCTCGTAGTTGAAAATAAGGTAAGTATAAAATATTCGACTTCAGAACAATTCGCAGTATTATCGAAAATACCCGCCGGACAGCTGGCTCTCAGCGGGTATTTACTACGAGGACGTTAGGCTTATTCGCCAAGAGCTATCTGCTCTCCGCGTTCGCTTAGATTTTTTTTGTTCTGCGCGTCGAGAATAGTATGTATTTTCTTCACAGGGTTGAGAAGGGTTCCTATGGATTTATTACGGTTTAAAGTATCGATAAGCAACGCGACATACTTGCACATGTTTACCTCCGCGTACCATTCCCTATCCATAAGTCCTTCTCTATGGTATATAAGGTTAGTCGTAAAGCATTTATTTATAATGCCGTCTTCATAAGCTTTATCGAACGCATCAAGGCCTGAAGTAAAGAGTCCGAAGGTAACGAATAGGAATATACGCTTGGCTCCCTTCGCCTTGAGCTGCATTGATACGTCGAGTATAGAATCGCCGGAAGCTATCATATCGTCGACGACGATAACGTCTCGACCGTTTACGTCCCGTCCAAGATACTCGTGAGCCTCGATAGGATTCTTTCCGTCGATGATCACAGAATAATTGCGGCGCTTATAAAACATACCAAGCTCTAGTCCGAGAACGGAAGCATAGTACATTGTCCTCGACATCGCGCCCTCATCTGGGGAAATGATGATCGTATCGTCGTGATCAAGGGATATATCAGGTATGTTGCGAACAAGAGCCTTCAGCATCTGATATGTGGGACGGATATTGTCGAATCCCGTCAGCGGTATCGCGTTCTGCACTCTCGGGTCGTGAGCGTCAAACGTAATAATGTTGCTGACGCCCATATTAACAAGCTCCTGAAGAGCCAGCGCGCAGTCGAGCGATTCTCGCGACGTTCTCTTGTGCTGCCGTCCTTCGTAAAGCATAGGCATAATAACTGTGATTCTGTTCGCCTTGCCGCCGATAGCGGCGATCGTACGCTTAAGATCCTGATAGTGATCGTCGGGACTCATTGGAACCTCTTGACCGTACATCTTGTAAGTAACGCCGTAATTGAAGCAATCGGAGATAATGTATACGTCTCTTCCGCGCATCGTGGTATGAAGAAGCCCTTTCGCCTCTCCGGAACCAAAGCGCGGACACTCCGCGTCGATAACGTAGGATTCTTCCGTGTCATGGCTCCGCCATTCCTTCAGGTAAAAATCTACCTGGCTCACGAATTTACTGCATCCCCGCATCCCGATTACGCTGAGATCGCCGTACATACTCTCAATCATTTTGTATTCCCCTTTTTATATTTTGTTTTTCCGTTCGACAGTCTGCCGCCATTTTAAGCGAAAACAGACGCACATAAATAGTATACCATATTTTCGACATTTTTTGAAGTCGGACAAAACGTTTTTTTGTCGTAAACCTTCACAAATAATCTCCGATTTTCCTCTCCTTATTATACGGATGCAAAAAAGGCATAGAAACTGCCGCCGGTTATCCGACGGCAGCTAATTTTTTTACAATTTTATACCGCGAAGTATGCGCTCTTCGGCAGCCGGACACCAAAGCCCTCCCGCCTGCTCGCAGATAGCGGAAAGGTCGGCGAAAAGTTCGCCCAAAGGCTGTCCCTTGTATTCCTCGGCCTTAGAGGAAAAATCTTCGATAGCCGTCATAGGCATCGACACGTGCGTGTAGACCAGTTTCTTAGCTCCCTTGATATTGGGGAGGTTCAGCGTAGTTTCCGCGCAGGAATCCAATCCGCCTACATGAGTGATCATTCCGGCGGGATTAAGCTGTTTCTTTTCCATCATAGAAATAGATTCCTTCATATCGTCCGTATTGCCTCCGCTGGTGCCAACGATATGAGTAGAGCCATAGTGTACGTTATAGAAATTAAACATTGCGGAAAATTCGGGATTTGTAGGACCCGCGAAGAAATTGAGGCATCCGTCGCGTCCGAGAATAGCGTCTCCCTGCTCTACTACTCCCTTTACGGGCGCGTATACAAACACGTCGTTAAATCCGCGTCCGTCGGTAAGGGAACGAAGATATTCAACGGGATTTTCAATGGAAGCCGTGTTTACATACATGAGCTTCACGCCCATTCTCTCCGCTTCTTCTACGGTTACGAGCTCGGCCGCCCTCTCAAGTCTGGCGTCGTCTATGTCCGTTACTACAAGGAGGGACGGACGGCGAGACGCGTGAATAGCGTAGTCTACGGCGCCAAGCCCCATAGGGCCCGCTCCCGCCAGAATAGCGGCGTCGCCGCCTTCGGTAATACCCATCTCATGAGAATACACGCCCGGCTGTACATGATAGTTGGCGTGATATCCCCCCACTATACAGCTCATAGGTTCCGCTAGGCTTCCATAAAAATACGCGTCGCCGTCGTACGGCAAAAGACAACCGCACTCCATTACTTCGTTCGGCATAATAACGTACTGAGACGCGCCTCCGCAATATTTGTACGAATATCCGGGAGCGGCCAGAGATCCTTTATAATTAAGCGCCGGTTGAATAACAAACTTATCGCCGGCTTTGAATGAATCCTTCCACTTTGATCCAACCTCAATAATTTTACCGCAGAACTCATGACCGATTATAACGGGATTATTCTCAACGTCGTCAGGCACTCTTTTATGAGCGGATCCCTGCGAAGACGCCTTATAAGACGACATGCAAATACTGTCGGACACGACGCACGCCAGTATCTCGTCGTCTTTTATCCCGGGAAGATCGAACTCCTCGAGTCTAAGATCCATTTTTCCGTAAAGTCTAACCGCTTTGTTTTTCATAGCGACTCTCCTATCCTAATATCTACCGCACTTTTATGCAGATTTACTAATTTTACTTACGCCGTGTTTCGTCGCGGGTTATATGCTAAACCTTAAACCGTACTGAAAAAACGCGGCTAATCCGATTTTTTGTCGAACAACGAACGAAGCCTTTCGGAGTTCTTCCCCTTACCCTCGTATGAAGCTACTCGCTTTATAGACTCGACGGCCCCGTCTCTTATTTCGGCTTCAAATACGTCGTCCTCACGCGAATCTGTCGGAAGACGACCTCTCTCAATATCGTATACATGGAGATTTTCGTCCGTCAAAACCGCGAACTCTCCTTCAAATCTATCCAGTGTCAGCCTCACGGAATCAGCCTTTCAGCTCTGTGAACCCAATCTTTCGGCGGACTTTAGACATTGTTCTCGCCGCTGAACGGCTCGCGTCCTCGGCGCCCTTCTTCATTACGTCTTCAAGATAAGCCTTATCCTTCACAAGTCTGTCGAATTCTTCTCTTACGTGAGCGAGCGCGTCGGCGCAGGTCTCTCCAACGGCCAATTTGAAATCGCCGTATCCTTTTCCGTTAAACTCGTCTACTATTTCGTCGTCGCTCTTACCGGTAAAAGCGGAGTATATAGTCATGAGATTAGACACGCCTTCTTTTCCTTCGCCTCTCGCAATCTCGCATCCAGAATCGGTAACGGCGCGCTTAAACTTTTTGATTATAACGTCTTTTGAGTCGAGAATACGAACGACCGCGTTCTCGTTTTCGTCGGATTTCGACATTTTTTTCGCAGGCTCCGCCAGAGACATAATTTTAGCCGTATTAGTAGGAATATAAGGCTCGGGAATAACGAACGTGTCTCCGCACACTGTATTAAACCGGTTGGCAACGTCGCGTGTCAGCTCCAAATGCTGCTTTTGATCTGCTCCGATGGGAACAAGCTCCGTCTGGTAAAGCAAAATGTCAGCTACCATCAAAGTAGGATATGTGAAAAGACCCGCGTTCACGTTATCCGCGTTTTTTTGCGACTTGTCCTTGAACTGCGTCATTCTGGAGAGCTCGCCGAACATGGTATAACAGTCGAGAATCCAGCACAGTTCCGCGTGCGCCGGAACATGACTTTGCACAAACAACGTGTTCTTTTCCGGATCCAGTCCGCACGCAATATACAGAGCCAACGTCTCGTATGTGCGGCGGCGCAGCTCCGCCGGATTTTGCCTAACCGTGATGGCGTGCTCGTCAACTACGCAATAATAGCATTTATATTCGTCTGAAAAAGCAGAAAAATTTTTTATTGCTCCAAGATAATTGCCAAGAGTGAGCACGCCCGACGGCTGAACGCCGGAAAACACCACCTTTTTATCCTTATACATAACAAACTCCAATCAAGCAACAATACGGGAATATTATACTATATTTAAAGATTATTTGTCAATAGCTTTGTCGGACTACTGCGCGTTTCCATCAAGAAAAAACAATGAATTCACAACTTATTATCAAGCGAAAAACGTTGAACTCAGATCGTTCGTATGGTATAATAAACGCGGAAAACATTACCGCGTAAGTTTTTGCGGCTTCGCAACATCCGAGCCGAGCGCCGCCGCATAATCGACGACATCGAAAAACGTCGTCGCCGGCAATCATTTTGTATTCACCGTATAAACATTCCAGCATACTACCCGCGTATATTACGGCGAAAAGTTCGGCGAGCGTATGCGGCGATCTTGTTTGAAAAAAGAAAGGATCAAACCTCCTATATGATTACATGGGAAGAACTCGAAAAAAAATGTCGGGAGTGTTCCGCCTGCCCGCTTCACGAGACGAGAACGAACTGCGTATTCGGAGCCGGAAACCGCGGCGCAAGACTAATGTTCGTAGGAGAAGCTCCGGGAGAGCGCGAGGACGCCACCGGAATTCCATTCGTAGGGGCCGCGGGCAAGCTTCTTGATAAATATCTGGAAGCAGTAGGCATAGACAGAGACGACGTATATATAGCCAATATATTAAAGTGCCGGCCTCCGAAAAACAGAGATCCTCTCCCTTCGGAGCAAGACTGCTGTATCGAATATCTGAGAGAACAGGTTCGTCTGATACGTCCGAAAATAATCGCGTGTCTCGGCCGAATATCCGCCATGAGATTAATCGACCCAAACTATAAAATTACAAAAGAACACGGAACATTTGTAGAGCGCGGCGGATTCACCCTGACAGCGGTATACCATCCGGCTGCTCTCCTCAGGGACCCTAGAAAAAAGGAAGACATGTACGCGGATATGAAGAAAATCAAGGAAATACTTGACAATGTCTAAATACGATAAAGTAAAAACACAAAATAGCCCGCCTCCGGAAATGGAAGCGGGCTATTTTTACGCTTTATCAGCCTTCGAGCTCGTAGATGTAGTCGCAAGAAAAAATTGGTTCTTCAGTCTTAGCGATAGCAATGTCATATTTATCTTTTACTTCAGCCGACGGCCGAGACTCCGCTTCATGTTCTACTCTGACAGTCAAAACAGATTTTCCGTCGACAACGTCGGCGAATATTCCTAAAATAGTCATGCTCGTCACATCGGGAAATCTCTCGTGCGCTTCAGCTTCGGCAAAAGCTACGACATCCTCTCGGGTAACGCCTTCAAGAAGCGATCCGTCGAAAGCGGCGGAACTTTCAACTCCAGGCATATAGCATCCCATAATTCTTCCGTCAAAGGCGACGTCTATAGTCACGAATCGACTGTCTGCAAAGTCTCCCTCGCCGTAAGTTCTTTTGAAACGCATTGTGTAAAATGGACAATCGTCCGTCTTTATAACGTCGAACAGCTTCATACCGTCAAAAGAATCTCCGACAACTTTTGACGCATATTGCCTTGCGAGCTCCTCCGCCTCGCTCTCGGTAACTTTTTTAGCCTTGCCGCTTGCCTCGTCAGCCTTAAAAACGTCGATATTATTTTTAACGCCTAAAAGTTCTCCCTCGGCGTTATATGTGTACTCATTATTGTGAATATCATAATACACGTCGAACTTGGCGTCTTCAGTTATGGTTCGCGTATAGCTGTACGATAGCTTTTCCTCTTTTCCATCCTCTGCCTCATACATACGCACGGCTTCAGCGCCTTCACGTATTGGGAAAAGGGTTCTATCAAGAGTTTCTTCCTGGATGACCGGAGTCTGCAAATTCTCTTCGAGGATATTATCGTCCGGGATCGTCTCAACGGGAGTTGAATTGAACGCGGCGTAAATTGAAGCCGTCGCGGTCGCTGCGAATACCGCCGCGGCTGATGTTATAAGGACAATTTTCTTGTTTTTCATGATACTTTCTCCTAACAGATAATTTCTACAAAACTATACGACGACTCTTTTATTTGGCTTTTAAGCACGTAGACGAAGTGTTATCGTTTTTTCCGCAATATCGGTATGGACGTGTTAAAGCCATCGCGTCGGGATTACTGTTAACAATCTTTAGCGTTGCATCGGCATTTAAAGCAGCCTGCTCAACTGAATAACCTAGAGCGCATTGTCTGAAAAAATCTGTTATCCATGCGTCTGAATAAAATTCTCCGCCATATATTTTTTCTTTCCATCCTATACTGCACATAACGCCTTTTTCTAAAGCTATGTCCACAAGATTGCCCCTGGACGTATCGGTAGCTCCGCTGCAAGGAGATAAAAAAACAGCTACGGATACGTTTTTAAGCGCGTCGGCTGAATATGATGAAATAGCTCGATCGTCGCTTGACATTCCGCTTACTGATTTAGCGTATAAATATGTACTGCCTGTTGCTACTCTTCAGAACAAGAAGATCAAAACTATGATAACATTTTTAGACAAACGCCGTTTTAGTTGCCGAATATTACGTCGCTCGAATATTTTCTCAATTTAACGAAAACTTGCACAGATAAATTTACATATTATATCCGTCCTAACTTTACCTCCTTTGTTTTTATTATACATAATATTGAAATTAAAATCAATACTTTTTAAAATCCGCGCAATTTCTATGCAGTCTGCACAAAACATCAACTGCTTATTGTACACGTTTACTCAAAATCCAATTTGCTATAACAAAAAAGCCCGACTGATCATTCCTTCAAGAGGACAATCAAACAGGCTCTTCGTACTTGTTTCATTAAAATATTATTTTCCGCTGTCGCCATAGTTGGCGAGAACTCTTGCGGAAGGATCGCCTACGTCGCAGCCCTCCCAATCCTTGTTTGGCATCCAAAAATCAGCGACCATTTCAGACTGCCCGGAGTAATATTTTTCAAAAATTTCTCTGTAAAGAAGAGATTCCTTAGTAAACGGACGCGCATGGATATATTTTTCACGTTTTGCTTCGTACTCCGCCTCGGTATATAATCCGTCGGCGTAATCCTTAAGGTAGTCCACCATGGAATGACCTACCGCGTCTGAAAACGCCGCCTTTTCGCGATACAAGATTTCATGAGGCAAATAATTTCCTTCGAAAGCTCGGCGAAGCAGATACTTCCCCTTTCCATATGTATTAATCTTTTTTTCAGGGTCCACAGACATTACGTATCTTACAAAGTCAAGATCTCCAAACGGCACGCGCGCCTCCAGAGAATTGACGGATATACATCTGTCCGCGCGGAGCACGTCGTACATATGCAGCTCTTTCACACGTTTAGCGGACTCCTTTTGAAATTCCTCGGCGGATGGAGCGAAATCGGTATATTTATATCCGAACAGTTCGTCGGATATCTCTCCGGTAAGGAGAACCCTGATATCGGTGTTTTCATGTATCCATTTACACAGAAGATACATGCCCATGCTTGCGCGGATAGTAGTAATGTCATAAGTTCCGAGCAAAGCGACGACGCTTTCGAGAGATTCTATCACTTCTTCTTTAGTCATAACGACCTCGGTATGATCGGAGCCTATGTAATCCGCAACCTGTTTTGCATATTTGAGGTCTATCGCGTCCTCGCTCATACCAATAGCGAAGGTTCGTATAGGTTTGTCGCTTTTTTTAGCCGCGACGGCGCACACAAGAGACGAATCAAGCCCTCCCGATAGAAGGAATCCAACCTTGGCGTCCGCTACCAACCTTTTTTCAATTCCGGAGACAAGTTTTTCGCGGATACAGCGGCATACTGTTTCAAGATCGTCGCGGCATACTTCTTCGACCTCATATATCACGGAATACGGAATAAATTCTCCGCCTTTATAATAATGTCCCGGGGGGAACGGAAGAATTTTTTCGCACAGTCCTACGAGATTTTTCGCTTCGCTTGCAAAGACGGCCGTTCCTGTTTCGGCGTAACCGTAATAAAGCGGGCGAATACCGATCGGGTCGCGCGCCGCAATATATTCCCCGGACTCCGCGTCGTAGATAACGAGAGCGAACTCCGCGTCCAGCATACGAAACATATCGACGCCGTATTCTCTGTACATCGGCAGAAGTATCTCGCAGTCCGAGTCGCTGCGGAAAGCATATTTCCCGCTTTTTTCAAGCTCAGCCTTTAATTTCTCAAACCCGTATATTTCCCCGTTGCATACTACGTAGCTGCCGTCGAGCTCAAACGGCTGCATACCGTCTGGAGTCAATCCCATAATCGCGAGACGATGAAATCCAAGCAGTCCCCTGCCCGTATCGATTATCCTGCTGTCGTCCGGACCTCTGGACGCTGTTCTGTCAAAGCCTTTCTTAAATTCTGAATAGGCGGCGCCTCTGCCGCAGTATCCCATTATTGAACACATAAACGTTACCTCCGGTAAATTTTCAGCATGGCAAGCGCTGCGTCTATCGGCGGCGCCTATTTTTATCCTCAAACGCTGTCGTTGTTACTATGTTTATCAAATACGCTTCGCGATCGGATCATTATCATTCTACGTCCTGAAGCGCGTCGTAGCCCTCCTCGCCCGTACGAACCTTTATTACGTTTTCAACGTCGTATACAAAAATCTTTCCGTCTCCGATATGGCCGGTATAAAGAGCCTTTTTAGCCGTTTCTATAACGTCTCTTACGGGAATCTTGCTGACCACGACGTCCACCTGCACCTTAGGCAGCAAATTCGTCTCTACGGGAACTCCGCGGTAATACTCTGGTCTGCCTCCCTGCTGTCCGCATCCAAGAACGTGAGACACCGTCATGCCCGTAATACCAAGTCTGCTCATAGCGGTCTTCAGCGCGTCGAAGCGAGCCTCTTTGCATATGATTTCAATTTTAGTGAATTTTACGGTTCCTTCGTCGAACGACGGAACTCTCTTAACAGGAATAGCCTCGGCTACCGGAACGTCCGCATGAGCCGCTACGATCCCTTCTTCCGGAGCGTATGAGGAATATTTGTCGACCGCTGGCATAAAATCCGGATACGCGCTGGGCAAGCCGTGTTCGGTAATATCGAGTCCGGCAAGCTCGTCCTCAGGATCTGCTCTTAGTCCGTGCACTTTCTTAATCACGGCAAAGGTTAATATCATCATAACCGTCGCGTAAGCGGATACGGAGAGAACTCCTAGGAGCTGAACCCCGAGCTGCTTTGCGGAACCCGTATATAAAAGCCCTGAAAGTCCAGCCGGCGCGTCGGGATTTGCAAAAAGTCCAACCGCTATCGTACCCCAAAGTCCGTTCGCCATATGTACTCCGACCGCGCCGACGGGATCGTCGATATGAAGCTTAAGATCGAGAAGTTCGACGACTGCTACGACCAATATTCCAGATACTACTCCGACCGCGGCGGAGCCGACCGCGTCCATTGCGTTGCAGCCCGCCGTAATGCCTACAAGCCCTGCGAGAGACGCGTTGAGGCACATGGATACGTCAGGTTTGCCGTTTTTGATCCATGTGTAAATCATCGTGGTAACGGTAGCTACGGACGGAGCGACCGTAGTGGTCAGGAAAATGGAAGCAAGCTCGGACGCGCTCGTCGCCGCGGCTCCGTTAAATCCATACCAGCCGAGCCAGAGTATAAATACTCCTAGCGAACCGATAGTTATAGAGTGACCCGGAATAGCGTTGACTTTAGTCACCTTTCCGTTACGATCCTTAACGTACTTTCCAATACGGGGACCGAGGAATATAGCTCCTACCAGAGCGGCTATACCGCCCACCATATGTATGGCGCAGGAGCCGGCGAAATCATAGAACCCGAGAGAAGAGAGCCATCCGCCGCCCCATATCCAGTGAGCCTCGATGGGATATACTACGAGAGAAATAACGCCGGAATAGATGCAATACGCAGAGAACTTGGTTCTTTCCGCCATAGCGCCGGATACTATAGTCGCGGTAGTAGCGCAGAACACTAAGTTAAACACGAACGTAGAAGCTCCGGTAAAGCTTCCGTCGGCCGGACTTGCGATAAATTCCTTAAAATTAGCGAACAGATCCATATTCGGAAGTCCTATAAGCCCGAACAACGCGTCTTCGCCCATCATAAGCGTATATCCGAGAAGCGAAAAAACAACCGTGCCGATACAGAAATCCATTAAATTCTTCATTATTATATTGCCGGCGTTTTTAGCTCTTGTAAAGCCCGTTTCAACCATTGCAAAGCCGGCCTGCATCCAAAACACAAGAGCCGCGCCTATCAAAAACCAGAATTCTATAGTCATCGTACAGTTCTCCTTATCTTACGCCGAACAGCAAATCTTCATATGTTGGGAACGGCCAATATTTTTCCGACGTCATAGTCTCGGCTTCGTCGCACGGAAGTCTTAGAGCCGCCATAAGAGGAAGTATCTCGTCTCTTATCATAACCGACTCTTCCGTAATATCCTCGACGGTCTGAAGCTTGACTAGAGCTTTTTCAAGAGCTTCGGCCGCCTCGTCTATCTGGTCTATCAACGCTGACAGTTTGGCGACGAGCTTTTTCTCATATTTTCCGCCGAGTTCTGGAACAGCCGCCTTCTTTACACCGTAAGACGTCGCGAGCTCAGACGCATACGTCTCAATAGCCGGAAGAATCTCCTTCTTCGCCATATCTACCATTGTGAGTCCTTCAATATTGACTGATTTACAATAGTTTTCAAGCGTTATCTCGTAGCGCGATCTGATCTCGGCCTCTGAGAATACCTTATGCGAAGTAAGCATCTTAACATTTTTTGGATTCAGGATCTCGGGCAGAGCGTCCGGAGTCGTTCTAAGGTTAAGAAGTCCTCTCTTTTCCGTCGCTTCCTTAATCCATGAATCGTCGTATCCGTTGCCGTTGAAAATAATACGCTTATGATCTTTTATAGTTTTCTTAATCATATCGTGAAGAGCCGATTCAAAGTCATCGGCTTTTTCAAGACGATCGGCGTATATTTTAAGAGACTCGGCGACAGCGGCGTTCAGCATAATATTCGCGCACGCAATGCTGTTCGACGAACCGAGCATACGGAATTCAAACTTGTTTCCGGTAAAAGCGAATGGAGACGTGCGGTTTCTGTCCGTAGTGTCGCGTGTAAATCTTGGGAGCACGTGAACGCCCAGTTTCATAACGGTCTTTTCAGCTCCGCTGTACGGAGCGTCATTCTCAATGGCGTCGAGAACAGCGTTCAGCTCGTCTCCAAGGAATATGGAAACAACCGCCGGAGGAGCCTCGTTCGCGCCGAGTCTGTGGTCGTTGCCCGCCGTAGCCACCGAAAGTCTCAGAAGATCCTGATAATCGTCAACCGCCTTGATAACGGCGCAAAGGAACAGCAGGAACTGCGCGTTTTCATACGGAGTTTCACCGGGAGTAAGAAGATTTACGCCGGTGTCCGTAGCGATAGACCAGTTGTTGTGCTTACCGCTGCCGTTTACTCCCGCGAACGGTTTTTCGTGAAGAAGGCAAACAAGTCCGTGTTTTCTCGCGACCTTCTGCATTATCTCCATAGTGAGCTGGTTATGATCGGTCGCTATGTTAGTAGTACCGTATATAGGAGCGAGCTCATGCTGCGCCGGCGCTACTTCGTTATGTTCTGTTTTAGCGAGAATCCCAAGCTTCCAAAGTTCCTCGTTAAGCTCCGCCATATACGCCGCCACTCTCGGCTTGATAACGCCGAAATAGTGGTCGTCCATTTCCTGCCCCTTAGGAGGTTTAGCCCCGAAGAGCGTGCGGCCGGTAAATATAAGATCCTTACGCTGGTCAAACATTTCCTTTTCCACAAGGAAGTACTCCTGTTCCGGTCCGACCGACGTACGAACGCACTTTACGCCCGTGTTGCCGAAAAGACGAAGAATCCGCATCGCCTGTTTGTTAAGAGCCTCCATCGAGCGGAGCAGCGGCGTCTTTTTGTCCAGCGCCTCTCCTCCGTATGAGCAGAACGCCGTGGGAATGCAAAGCGATTTACCTTTAATAAACGCGTATGAGGTAGGATCCCACGCGGTATATCCTCTCGCCTCGAATGTCGCGCGAAGCCCACCCGACGGGAACGAGGACGCGTCCGGTTCTCCCTTTATAAGCTCTTTTCCGGAAAACTCCATAATCACTCGTCCGTCCGGAGCCGGCGTAATAAAGCTGTCGTGTTTTTCAGCGGTAATTCCGGTAAGAGGCTGAAACCAATGGGTAAAGTGAGTGGCTCCTTTGCTGATCGCCCAATCCTTCATGGCCGTCGCCACCGCGTCAGCCACCTTATCGTCAAGCCGAGCTCCCTCGTCTATCGTCTTTTTCAAAGACTTGTAAACGTCGGCGGAAAGATTAGCTTTCATTACCCGGTCGTCAAATACGAGGCTGCCGAAATAATCCGATACTGTGTTCATAGAAATCCACTCCTTAAAAAAATTAAACGAGACTGCGCGTCGAGAAAAAAGTTTTTCTTCAAGACGTCGTTGCCTCGTTTTAGTTTTATTGACAAGAAAAAATAAAAAGCGTCAAAGAGTTAAACCTCTAAGACGCCCTTGCCTTACGCGTTCCATTATACTCCTTTTTTTCGATTTGTCAATACCTTTTTTTATTTTTTCACGTTTTTTTGAATAACGATTGACAAATACCGCGGAACATGATATAATGTAAAACAATAGATGAGCAAAGGCGTTCATTCATATTGAGGGATTAGTCCCTCCGTTTGAATGAACGTCTTTCTTTTTATAAACAATTTACAGGGGGAGACGCACTATGAAATTAGAAGGTCAGGTTCGCATACCGTCCGGCTGCGCGATCTCGGCCGTTATCTCGAAAGAGGGGCGCCGCATGACCGGTGAAAAAATCATAGAAAGTATGATTCCTATGCACGATCGATCCAACGGTCTGGGAGGAGGATTCGCAGCTTACGGAATATATCCGGAATACCGCGATTATTACGCTTTTCATATATTCTATGACGACTCGGCCGCTAAATCCGAATGCGAAAACTTTCTAAAAGAAAGCTTTGAAATCGTAAACGCCGAAATAATTCCTATCAGAAAAATTCCCGAAATTACCGACGTGCCGCTTATATGGAGATATTTTTTAGACCCGCTGAAATCCGTTCTGTCGCGCCGGCAGCTCGACGAAAAGGAATACGTAGCCAGAGCGGTAACGGCCGTAAACACAAAAATAAACGGAGCTTACGTTTTTTCCAGCGGTAAAAACATGGGCGTTTTCAAGGCCGTAGGATTCCCAGAAGACGTAGGACGCTTTTACCGGCTTGAAGAATATGAAGCGTACTCATGGACCGCTCACGGACGCTATCCTACGAATACGCCCGGATGGTGGGGAGGCGCCCACCCGTTCGCGCTGCTCGACTATTCTATAGTACATAACGGAGAAATTTCCTCTTACGACGCCAACAGACGCTGCATTGAAATGTACGGTTATAAATGCACCCTGCAAACGGACACCGAAGTAATAACTTATATCGCGGACTATCTGCTTCGCAGGCAGGGGCTTACCCTTGAAGAAACCGCTTCGGTCATAGCGGCTCCATTCTGGAGTACGATAAACGGCAAGGACGAAACGGAGCGGAAAACTCTGAGCTACCTAAGAACGGTATACCCAAGTCTGCTTATTACCGGCCCCTTCTCTATTATCCTCGGATTTGAGGGCGGTCTTATGGCTCTGAACGACAGGCTCAAGTTAAGGTCAATGGTATGCGCTGAAAAAGACGATAAAGTATTTATCGGCAGCGAAGAGGCGGCGATAAGAGTAATGGAGCCGAACGCGGAAAACATATACGCTCCCGCAGGAGGAGAACCTGTCATAGTTAAAGTAAAGGAGGGCGCGTTCTAATGTCGCTAAACTACATAACGCCGGAATTTGAAATCAAGAGAAACTACGATCGGTGCATATCGTGCCGCGTATGCGAAAGACAATGCGCGAACGAAGCGCATATCTACGACGAGGACTCTAAAATAATGCTCGCCGACGAGTCGAAGTGCGTGGACTGTCAAAGATGCGTATCGCTCTGCCCCACTCACGCCTTAAAAATTGTAAAAAACGAGTGCGCTTTCCGTGAAAACGCCAACTGGCAGAGCGATACTATAAAAGAAATATACAAACAAGCGTCGAGCGGAGGAGTTCTGCTTTCGTCAATGGGAAACCCGAAGCCGCTTCCGGTATACTGGGATAAAATGCTCGTTAACGCGTCTCAAGTCACAAATCCTCCTATCGATCCCCTGCGCGAACCGATGGAAACCAAAGTGTTTCTCGGGAAAAAGCCGTCGAGGCCCGAAAGAAACGCCGACGGCTCTCTCAAAACAGATCTTCCTCCGCAGCTTGAGCTTTCCATGCCCGTTATGTTCTCGGCGATGAGCTACGGTTCCATCAGCTACAACGCTCACGAAAGCCTTGCGCGCGCGGCGGCCGAGCTTGGGATATACTATAACACGGGCGAAGGAGGTCTGCACGAAGATTTTTACGCGTACGGTCCGAATACGATCGTTCAGGTGGCCTCGGGACGATTCGGCGTTCACGAGGGATATCTCAGCGCCGGAGCGGCTATAGAAATAAAAATGGGGCAAGGCGCGAAGCCCGGCATCGGCGGACACCTGCCCGGTACGAAAATCGTTGGAGACGTATCGAGAACCCGCATGATTCCGGAAGGATCGGACGCCATCTCCCCCGCCCCTCATCACGATATATACTCGATTGAAGATCTGAGACAGCTCGTATATTCGCTCAAAGAAGCGACCCAATATAAAAAGCCGGTTATAGTAAAGGTAGCGGCGGTGCATAATATCGCGGCTATCGCAAGCGGCATCGCGAGAAGCGGTGCGGATATTATCGCTATCGACGGATTCAGAGGAGGCACTGGCGCGGCTCCCACAAGAATACGCGACAACGTGGGCATACCTATTGAGCTCGCCCTCGCCGCGGTCGATCAAAGGCTGCGGGACGAAGGGATACGAAACGACGTTTCTCTCGTAGTCGGCGGAAGCATACGCTGCGCCTCGGACGTAGTAAAGGCGATCGCTCTCGGAGCCGACGCGTGCTACGTAGCCACCGCCGCTCTGCTCGCGCTCGGATGCCACCTGTGCCGCACCTGCCAAACGGGAAAATGCAACTGGGGAATCGCGACTCAGCGCCCCGAGCTTGTAAAAAGACTTAATCCAAATATAGGACGGGAGCGGCTCGTAAATCTTATGACCGCATGGAAGCATGAAATAAAAGAGCTCATGGGCGGCATGGGAATTAACTCCATTGAAACTCTGCGCGGAAATCGACTTATGCTGCGCGGAATAAATATGACGGAAAAGGAGCTCGAGATACTCGGTATCTCGCACGCGGGAGAATGAAACGGATATTTGTCGATGAAAAATGGTGTTTGGGATGCCGTCTCTGCGAATACAACTGCGCCTATTCCAATTCGGGAGTAGTCGGCATGTCGAAAGCCTTAAAGGGTAAGAAAATTTATCCCAGAATCCGAGTGGAAGAAAAAGGCGATACGACGTTCGCCGTATCCTGTCGGCACTGCGAGGATCCTATGTGCTCTAAAAGCTGTATCGCCGGCGCGATCACAAAAAAAGACGGAATAGTTCGCGTCGATCAAGAAAAATGCGTAGGGTGTCTAACATGCGTTCTCGTATGTCCGTACGGAGCGATAGCCCCGGGAGAAAACGGAACCGCGCAAAAATGCGAGCTTTGCATCGGAAACTCGAATTCATCCGGAGAGCCGGCGTGCGTCGGCGGATGCCCGAACAAAGCCATCGTATTCGAAGAGAGGTGAAAAAATTTGAAGCGTTATGTAATCATAGGAAACGGAACGGCCGCGGTCGGATGCATCGAAGGTATTCGATCGGCAGATACCGACGGACGAATCGTCGTGATTTCAGCCGAGGAACGGCGCGTCTACAGCAGGCCTCTGATTTCGTATTATTTAGAAGGAAAGACAGATCTTGAGCGTATAAATTACCGACCCGACAATTTTTACTCAGACAATAAATGCGAGGTTTTATACGGAAAAAAAGCCGTGTCCATAAACTCGGACGCGACCTCCGTAGAGCTCGACGGAGGAGAGACGATCGAATACGACGAGCTTTGCGTCGCAACCGGGTCCTCTCCATTTGTTCCGCCTATTGAAGGAGCGGATTCCGTAAAGTCAAAGTTTTCCTTTATGACTCTCGACGACGCGTTGAAAATTGAAAAATCGGTAAACAAAGAAAGCCGAGTTCTTATCGTAGGCGCGGGCCTTATCGGGCTGAAGTGCGCGGAAGGACTTAAGGACAGAGTAAAAAGCGTCGTCGTATGCGATCTTGCAGACAGAGTCCTGTCAAGTATTCTCGACGACGAATGCGCGGCGATAATGCAGTCCCATCTGGAAGACAACGGCGTTTCGTTCATGCTGGGAGATTCGGCGGTTCGTTTTGAAGGAAACGCCGCTTATATGAAAAGCGGAAAGACGGTGGATTTCGACGCGTTGGTAACGGCGGTGGGCGTCCGTCCCAATATTTCGCTTGTAAAGGACGCCGGAGGAAAATGCGGAAGGGGCGTAACGGTAGACGGCCGCATGGCGACCTCCATCGACAGTATTTACGCCGCCGGAGACTGTATAGAAAGTCGAGACGCGTCCTGCGGAGACGTTAAAATTATGGCGCTTCTTCCTAACGCATATATGGAAGGGAGATGCGCGGGAATAAATATGGCGGGAGGAGACTGCAGGTTCGACGACGCCTTCCCGATGAACTCTATCGGATTCTTTGGTCTTCACGCCATGACGGCCGGATCTTATTTTTCTGAAAAAGACGGTGGCGAAACGTTTGAAATTAAGAAAGGAAAGTCCATAAAACGTCTTTTCACCAAGGACGGATATTTAACGGGATTTATACTTATAGGGGAGACGGAAAGAGCGGGAATTTATACGTCCATGATACGAAATCGGACTCCAATCGCCTCCGTTGACTATGAAATACTAAAAAATTCACCGAAATTATCAGCTTTTGATGCAGATTACCGTAGAAAAGCGCTTGGAGGTGTGGTATAATATTATGCTGATTGATGCTAAACAATTAGGTTTCGCCGAGCTTAACGAAAAAATCAGACGCGCGGGGAGCGATTGTCTGATTAAACAGTGCTGCGGACAGCGTTTTATCGCCGCGGGCATGAACGGCGTTTCAGTTACTATAGACGGTATTCCAGGAAACGCGCTGGGCGCTTATCTTAACGGCGCGGAAATAACGACGCGAGGAAACGCTCAGGACGCCGTAGGAGACACCATGAACGCGGGAAGAATCGTCGTTCACGGAAATATAGGAGACGCTCCCGGCTACGCCATGCGCGGCGGCGAAATTTATGTAAAAGGCAACGCGGGATACAGGGCCGGAATACACATGAAGGAATATAAAGAGAAAAAACCGGTCATCGTGATCGGAGGCCGCGCGGGCAGCTTTTTGGGCGAGTACCAAGCGGGAGGACTTATTATAGTTCTCGGTCTTCACACTGATGGAAAGCCGATCGTCGGAAATTTTCCCGGCGCAGGCATGCACGGAGGAAAAATGGTACTGCGCGGTTCTGTCGGCGGAATAGATTTTCCGGGTCAAACCTCGGTCAGAGAGGCGACCGAGGACGATATTGAGGAGTTTGCTCCCTTTATAACGAATTACTGCGCTCTTTTCGGATGTAAAGCCGACGAAATACTCGGTGAAAAATTCACAGTAGTAACCCCCGACAGTAAAAATCCGTATAAGCAAATGTACGTAGCAAATTGACGAAAGCAGGTCGAACATGAAATATTCAGCAAGCGAAAGTATGCAGTATATCGCGGAAGAGGACGTTAAGTTTATAAGACTGGCGTTCTGCGACGTATACGGCAAACAAAAGAATATATCGGTCATGCCGGAAGAACTTGCCCGGGCTTTCGAATCCGGAATAGCGATCGACGCTTCGGCAATACCCGGCTTTGGCGGAAGCATACGTTCAGACCTGCTTCTCTATCCCGATCCTTCCACTATATCCGTTCTACCCTGGAGGCCGGAGCACGGAAAGGTCGTTCGCATGTATTGCTCCGTAAAAACGCCGGAAGGAAACACGTTCGAAGCCGATACCAGAAGCATTCTTAAACTCGCCGCAGAAGACGCTGCGAAAGAAGGAATAAGCTTTGAGTTCGGGACGGAAACCGAATTTTATCTATTCAAAAGAGATGAAAACGGAGAGCCGACAAAAATTCCGTACGACAATGCGGGCTATATGGATATAGCTCCCGAGGATAAAGGTGAAAACGTGCGTCGCGAAATATGCCTGACCCTTGAAAGAATGAGTATAAAGCCCGAAAGGTCCCATCATGAGGAAGGACCGGGACAGAACGAAATCGATTTCAGATATTCGGACGCTCTCGAAGCCGCCGATAACGCTATCACTTTTCGTTCGGTAGTCCGCACGATCGCCGCTCGCAGCGGATTATTCGCCGACTTTTCTCCCAAACCGCTCGAAGGACATCCCGGAAACGGCATGCATATAAATATTTCGGTAAAAAAAGCGGGAGGAGTAGACGTTCTTCCTCAGGCGATAGCGGGGATAATGGAACATATTTCAGACATGACTGTTTTTCTAAACCCATCCGTCGATTCGTACAGACGCTTCGGCGGATTTAAAGCGCCGACGCATATATCATGGGGCGCTGAAAACAGATCTCAGCTTATTCGTATTCCTTACGCTCCAGCCGATCACAGACGAGCCGAACTGCGTTCTCCCGACCCGCTTTGCAATCCGTATCTTGCCTTCGCGCTTTTGATACGAGCGGGACTCGACGGAATTAAAAGAGGACTTACTCCGCCTCCCGCTTCGAACGTAAATCTTAACGCCGCTTCCGCTGAAATTATCTCAAATTATACTTCCCTTCCAACAGATAGAACAGAAGCGGCTAAAATGGCCGAATCAAGTCGCTTTATCGCCGACGTTCTGCCGGCGTCCGTAATAAACGACTACTGTGAGAACAAATAAGCTAACCGTAAAAAGAGGCTGCAAAGATGGATCTCAGCGAACATTTATACAGCGTGCTGATCGTATCGCACGCCGAAAAGCTCAATAAATCTCTCACAGATCTGCTTCCTGCAAATCAATACGATCCTATTACCGTGGTAAGGGACGCGGGAAGCGCTACGCGAGCCTTTTTGGAACGCAGATATGATATCGCCCTTATAAATACTCCTCTTCCAGACGAATTCGGAACAAGGTTGGCTCTCGATATTTGTTCGGACAGCGGCTCGGGAGTTCTTCTTCTCGTCGCCGCGGAACACTATCCGGATATAAACGCAAGAGTCATGCAGCATGGGGTTCTCACCGTGTCTAAGCCGACTTCGGCTCAAATGATTCAGCAATCTATGCTGCTTTTGTGCGGAACAAGAGAACGGCTTCGCAGAATGGAAGAAAAAACGGCCTCCATTGAAGAAAAAATGGAAGAAATCCGTATTGTAAACCGGGCGAAGTGGCTGCTGATCGACCAGCTTAAAATGACCGAATCGGAAGCGCACAGATACATTGAAAAACAGGCCATGGACAGATGCGTTACGCGAAGGAGAGTCGCGGAAAATATTATCGCAACATACAAATAACAGAGGAAATCGGAATGACTAAATATATATTCGTGACGGGCGGCGTCGTATCGGGCCTTGGAAAAGGAATTACGGCCGCCTCCCTCGGCAGACTGCTGAAATCAAGAGGGTTAAAGGTAGCTTCGCAAAAGCTCGACCCTTATATAAACGTAGATCCCGGAACTATGAGTCCGTATCAGCACGGCGAGGTATACGTTACTGAAGACGGAGCGGAAACGGATCTTGACCTCGGACACTACGAGCGTTTTATAGACGAGGACTTAAATAAATACTCTAACCTGACGTCGGGAAAAGTTTACTGGAACGTTCTTAACAAGGAACGCAGAGGAGAATACCTCGGTTCCACCGTTCAGGTAATTCCGCATATCACAAACGAAATAAAGGATTTCATATACCGCGTCGGAAAACAGACGTCAGCCGACGTAGTCATAACTGAAATCGGCGGCACCATCGGCGACATAGAATCTCAACCGTTTCTTGAGGCTGTAAGACAAGTTTCCCTTGAAGTGGGACGAAGCAACAGCCTCTTTATCCATGTCACCCTAGTGCCGTTTTTACGTGGTTCGGACGAGCATAAATCAAAGCCTACCCAACATTCGGTAAAAGAACTTCAAGGAATGGGAATCAACCCGAATATTATCGTTCTGCGGTGCGACGAGCCCCTCGAAGAATCAATATTTAAGAAAATATCGTTATTTTGCAACGTAAAGCAGGACTGCGTAGTAGAAAACATAACTCTTCCTAATTTATATGAAGCTCCTTTAATGCTTGAGAAAGCCGATTTTTCCTCAGTAGTGTGCCGCGAGCTTGGAATCGACGCTCCGGACGCTAATCTTACGGAATGGAAAGCTTTAGTAGACCGTATAAAAAATCGCTCCGTAGAAGTCGTCGTCGGACTTGTCGGAAAATACGTTCAGCTCCACGACGCGTACCTGTCGGTCGCGGAAGCTCTGCGCCATGCGGGATATGAAAAAAACGCCATTGTTCAAATACGATGGATAGATTCTGAGACGCTTACGCCGTCGACGTACGAATCCGTCCTTAAAGATCTTGACGGAATAATCGTTCCCGGAGGCTTCGGCGACCGTGGCGTTGAAGGAATGATTCTCGCGGCAAAATTCGCGCGTGAAAACAACGTTCCATACTTCGGCATATGCTTAGGTATGCAGACCGCCGTTATCGAGTACGCGCGTAACGTAGCCGGAATATCCGACGCGAATTCCGGAGAGTTCGACGAGCTGTGCGCTCATAAGGTCATAGATTTTATGCCCGGGCAAAGCGACGGCATAGACAAAGGAGGCACGCTCAGACTCGGCGCGTATCCATGCTCGATAGGCGAAGGAACCGCCATGGAAAGGATTTACGGAAACAGGCAGATTTCGGAACGTCACCGCCACCGTTACGAGTTCAATAATGATTATAGAGATGTTCTGACAAAAAGCGGGCTTACGCTTTCCGGATTGTCTCCGGACGGCAGACTTGTTGAAACGGTTGAAATTACTTCTCGTCCATTCTATATAGGAGTACAGTTCCATCCTGAATTCAAGTCAAGACCTAACAAGGCTCATCCGCTGTTCATAGGTTTTATAGGCGCGGCTATCGACGTCTCAGAGAAGAAGGGGTGATAGATTAGTATGAGCTTGCACGAAGAATGCGGAGTATTTGGAGTATATTCACCAAAACCGCTTAACGCGGCGGGACTTGTTTACTATGGATTATACGCCCTGCAGCACAGAGGACAGGAAAGCTGCGGAATCGTCGTATGCGACGACGGAGTATTTACTTCTCATAAAGACCTCGGACTTATAAACGACGTGTTCTCCGAGGACGTTATGAAAAAATTCCCATATGGAAATATGGCCGTAGGACATGTTCGGTACTGCACCACCGGAAGCGCTAACCGCAGCAATTGTCAGCCGATTGAAGTAAATCATCAAAAAGGAAAACTAGCTCTGGCGCACAATGGAAACTTGACAAACGCGTTCGAGCTTCGCAGCCAACTGGAGATGAACGGAGCGATTTTTCATACGACCAGCGACACGGAAATAATAGCTTACATCGTAACTCAAGAGCGCATTCACACCCCTTCTATTGAAGAAGCGATAAGCCGCGCGATGGACAAGCTAGACGGAGCGTATTCGCTGATATTTATGTCCTCCGCAAAATTGATCGCCGCCAGAGACCCGCGCGGCTTCCGTCCGCTATGCTACGGAGTAACGTCCGACGGAGCGTACGTCGTAGCGTCTGAAAGCTGCGCGCTGGAGGCTGTGGGAGCGCGGTTTGAACGCGACCTTCTACCCGGAGAAATAATCGCCATAGACGAGGACGGAATACATTTTATTACCGGCCGCAGACAAAAAGCAAAAAAAACAACCTGCATTTTCGAATATATTTATTTTGCACGCCCCGATTCCGTTATAGACGGAGTTTCGGTTCACAGAGCAAGAATGCGGGCGGGTGAAATACTGGCCTCGCGCCGTCCTGCAGAGGCCGACGTCGTAGTAGGAGTGCCCGACTCCGGGCTTGACGCGGCTTTGGGATACGCTAAGGCGTCCGGCATAAATTACGGTATCGGACTTATAAAAAACAAATATATAGGCAGAACCTTTATATCTCCGGGACAGGAAGATAGAGTAAATAAAGTAAGAATCAAGCTTAATCCGATCAGTGAAACTGTAAAGGGTAAGAGAGTGGTGCTGATAGACGACTCTATCGTAAGAGGAACCACCAGCCGGCAGATAGTGAGTCTTCTGAGAGACGCCGGCGCAAAGGAAATACATATGCGCGTCTCCGCACCTCCTTTTCTGAATCCTTGTTATTACGGAACGGATATAGACTCTAAAGAAAATCTCATCGCATGTCGTTATTCCACGGAAGAAATTGCGGAAATCATAGGAGCGGACAGCCTTGGATTTCTTCCCCCTGAAGAGTTGGGAGAGCTTATAGGAACCGAAGAGTTTTGCTCCGCATGTTTCAGCGGAACTTATCCTACCGCCATACCAAAACAAACCAATAAGGACCGCTTTGAAGCTAAGCTATCAGAGCGTAAAAATAATTAAAATAAAGAAAGGGTCTTTTAAAATGGAAAAACTGTATGAAGGAAAAAGCAAAATCGTATACGAAGGAGAAGAACCGGGCACATGCATAATAAAGTATAAGGATACGGCTACCGCCGGAAACGGAGTAAAAAAAGAAGATCTCCCCGGAAAAGGAAAACTCAACGCCGAGATTTCAAATATTATTTTCAATCATTTAATGGAAAACGGCGTAAAAACTCATCTTCTTAAAGTTATCGACGACACCACCGTTCTTGCAAAAAAAGCCGATATCGTTATGGTTGAAGTCATCGTTCGTAACGTGGCGGCGGGAAGCTTCTCTAAAAAATACGGCGTACCCGAGGGCTCTCCTCTGAAAAACACCGTAGTTGAGTTCAGCTACAAGAGCGACGAATACGGCGATCCAATGATAAACGACAGCCAGATTACCGCTATCGGCATTGCTACTCAGGAAGAGCTTGACGAAATGAAAGCCGCCGCGCTCAAGGTAAACGACCTTATGGTTGAAATGTTCTCCAAAGCCGGAATTCGTCTTATCGATTTCAAACTGGAATTCGGCCGTGCAGACGGAGAGCTGCTTCTCTGCGATGAAATCTCTCCCGACTCATGCCGTTTCTGGGATGCGAAGACCAATGAGAAACTTGACAAAGACCGTTTCCGCCGCGATCTCGGCAACGTGCTCGGAGGATACAGCGACGTTCTCGCAAGAATCAAGGGCTGATTTTAGTCCTTTATACTCCGCGTCTGAATTTGGAAGTCAATTAGAAATCTGAAAGGAAATAAATTTACTTATGCTTACAGCAATAGTCGGCATCAACTGGGGCGACGAAGGAAAAGGCAGAATGGTTGACCTTCTGTCGTCGGACTACGACGTCATCTGCCGTTATCAGGGCGGAAATAACGCCGGTCATACGGTCATAAACGACAAAGGTAAATTCATACTTAATCTTCTTCCGTCAGGTATCCTTCGCGAAACTACGGTAAACGTAATGGGAAACGGAATGGTAATAGATCTGGAGCATCTTGCCGGTGAAATAAAATCGCTGACCGACAGAGGGATAAACATTACCCCGGACAACCTGAAAATAAGTGAAAAAGCGATAGTTTGCTTACCTTATCATAAACTGCTCGACATTCTTGAAGAGGAACGGCTTGCAGACAAAAAATTCGGCTCTACAAGAAGAGGAATCGCTCCCGTATATTCCGACAAATACATGAAAAAGGGTATCAGGATGGAAGATATCCTCCGTCCCGACATTCTCCGAAGCAAAGTACGCGATATTCTCGAGTGGAAAAACATAGTCGTGTCCGGGTACGGTCATGCGCCGATTCAAGAAGAGGACATAATGGAGTGGCTGACAAAGTACGGCGAAATCATCGCTCCTTACGTTACGGATGTTTCCGATTATTTGGCAAGCGCCGCGGACGCCGGAAAGGACATCATGTTCGAAGCCCAGCTCGGCGCGCTCAGAGACATCGACTTCGGGATATATCCTTATACTTCTTCGTCTCAGACTCTTGCTTCCTTCGCTCCTATCGGCGCGGGAATCCCGGGATATAAGCTTGATCTTTCCATAGGCATCATGAAAGCGTATTCAACCTGCGTAGGCGAGGGACCGTTTACAGTGGAAATGTTCGGCGACGAAGCGGAAGAACTCCGCGCCGCTGGCGGAGAATACGGAGCCGCGACCGGCAGGCCGAGAAGAGTCGGTCCGTTCGACGTTCCCGCGTCAAAATACGGAGTAAGCGTGCAGGGCTCCGACTATATAGCTCTGACAAAGATGGACGTGCTCTCCTATCTTGATAAAATTCCGGTGTGCACAGCGTATGAAATCGACGGTGAAAAGACCGATAAATTCCCTTCGGGCGACAGACTGAAAAGAGCGAAACCGGTCGTTGAATATCTTGACGGTTTCGGCGACGTTTCCTCATGCCGATCTGCGGAAGAGCTTCCCGAAGCGGCGAAAAAATATATCGAGTTCATTGAACGAGCCGTAGGTTGTCCCGTCAAATACGTTTCCGTAGGAGCGGAGCGCGACGCGTACATTGAATTGAAATAAATAATCCCGTCGGGTTCGGGGAGTGGGCGAGACTTACGTTCTCTCTTCGCTCCCCGACCTTTAAAACGCGCTGAAACTTATATCCGGCGCTCGGCTGAACGCGCCGGCCTTTACGGCGGAGCCGTTCCCTCTCAACTTTTAAATTAACGAGGTATAGCGGAAATTATGAAATATTTTGATCGAAAAATAATTTTAGAGGATGGAACCGAATACTCCGGATACGGATTCGGCAGCTTCAGCGACAAGGTATGCGAAATCGTATTCAACACGTCTATGGTTGGATATCAGGAGATCGTTTCCGATCCGTCCTACACATATCAGGCGGTAGTCATGACCTATCCCCTTATAGGAAACTATGGAATTACGGACGATGATTTCGAATGTAAAAATCCAAGTATAGGAGCGCTCGTCGTTCACGACTACAACGATATGCCGTCAAATTTCCGATATACTAAAACCCTCTCAGAGCTTCTTGAGGAAAACGATATTCCCGGCATATTCGGAGTAGATACGAGAAAGCTAACCCGAAGTATTCGCGATAAGGGATCAAGACGGGCTCTTATCACCGATATTTCAACAACTATTGAGGATGGCCTTGAGATTATAAAGCGAACTCCTATTCCGCACGACGCGGTAGAGAAGGTCAGCTGCAAAAAACGTTGGTATTCCCGCACCCCAAATCCCAGATTTAACGTAGTCGCGATAGACTGCGGAATCAAACTTAATATTATACGCAGTCTCAACCGTTTCGGATGCAACGTAACGATAGTTCCGTACGACGCGTCGGCCGAAGAAGTTGAATTTATGCGTCCGGACGGGATATTTATTTCCAACGGTCCCGGAGATCCGGAGGACGCGGTTCCCGTTATCGAACTAGTTAAAAAGCTTCACGGTAAGTATCCTATTTTCGGAATATGCTTAGGACATCAGATAATATCTCTCGCATACGGAGCGAAAACATATAAATTAAAATTCGGACACAGAGGCGGCAACCATCCGGTTAAGAATATGACTACCGGAAAAATTGAAATAACGTCTCAGAATCACAGCTACGCCGTCGATCCGGACAGTATGAAGAATACGCCGCTGGATATAACTCACATGAATCTTCTAGACAACACGGTAGAAGGACTCGAATGCGCCGATGACCGTATATTCAGCGTTCAGTATCACCCGGAAAGCGCTCCCGGCCCGCAAGACAGCTCATATTTATTCGAGAATTTTATACGGATGATGAAGGAGGATGGAAACAATGCCTAAGAGAACGGACATAAAAAAGGTGCTCGTCATAGGCTCCGGTCCTATAGTGATCGGGCAGGCGGCTGAATTTGACTACGCCGGCACGCAGGCTTGCCTTGCTCTTAAAGAAGAAGGATATGAAGTTATCCTCGCCAATTCTAATCCCGCAACCATCATGACCGACACATCCATAGCGGATAAGGTTTATATGGAACCGCTGACGCTCGAATACGTAGCGCGAATATGCCGGCATGAGCGTCCAGACGCCATTGTTCCTGGTATCGGCGGTCAAACGGGACTCAATTTGGCCATGCAGCTTTCCAAAAAGGGAGTGCTGGAAGAATGCGAGATCGAACTGCTCGGTACCGACGCGGAAAGCATCGAATGTGCGGAGGACAGAAATCTGTTTAAAGAGCTGTGCGAACGAATCGGAGAGCCCGTGGTTCCGTCTCAGATTACATACTGCATGGAAGAGGCGCTCGAGGCAGCTCGCACGATCGGATATCCCGTTATTATCCGACCCGCGTTTACTCTTGGGGGAACCGGCGGTGGCTTCGCCAACGATCCAGAAGAACTGCGCTCAATTATGAAAAACGCGCTCGCGCTTTCTCCCGTTCATCAGGCTCTTGTAGAAAAGAGCATCAAAGGATATAAAGAAATTGAATACGAGGTTATGCGCGACGCCAACGACACAGCAATCACCGTATGTAATATGGAAAACCTCGACCCGGTTGGAATCCATACCGGCGACTCCATAGTCGTGGCTCCGAGCCAAACCCTTACCAATAAAGAATATCACATGCTGCGCGACAGCGCGCTGAAAATTATTCGAGCTCTTAACGTAAAGGGCGGATGCAACGTTCAGTTTGCGCTTGACCCGCATTCCTTCAAATATTACGTAATTGAGGTAAATCCACGCGTTTCTCGCTCTTCCGCGCTCGCATCCAAGGCAAGCGGATACCCCATCGCGAGAGTTTCCGCAAAAATCGCGGTAGGAATGAATCTTGACGAAATAGAGCTCGCCAACACCCCGGCCTGCTTCGAGCCGACGCTTGATTACGTCGTGACAAAAATGCCCCGCTTCCCTTTCGATAAATTCCCATCGGCTTCAAACGTCCTTTCAACTCAAATGAAAGCGACCGGAGAAGTTATGAGCGTCGGACGCACGTTTGAAGAAAGTCTGCTTAAAGCAATTCGTTCTCTGGAAGACGGAAAAAATCACATTCACCTTGAAAAATTCGATTCCGAACATATGACGGAGGACGAGCTTCTCGAATACATAAAGGAAGGAACTGACGACAGGCTTTTCGCCATATCCCAGCTTATGTGGATGGGGGTCGATCACTCGCGCATCTGCAATATTACGCAGATAGATATGTTTTTCCTTGATAAAATTAAAAAAATCGTTGATTTTGAAAAAGAAATGGAAGCGAACAAAGACGCGTCCGAGCTTCTTATAGAAGCAAAGCGCATGGGCTTCTCTGATTCATACATCGCCGAACTGTGGGATACTACTGAGACCGACATATACGAGCGTCGTATTAAAAACGGAATTTTCCCCGTATATAAAATGATAGACACCTGCGCCAGCGAATTCGACAGCTATGTTCCGTATTTCTATTCCACATACGCGGATGAAAACGAATCGATCGTTTCAAATAGAAAGAAAATCGTGGTACTAGGCTCCGGACCTATAAGAATAGGACAGGGAGTTGAATTTGATTATTCTACCGTGCACGCGCTTCGCGCCATACGTGAAGCAGGTTATGAAGCGATCGTCATAAACAACAATCCCGAGACCGTTTCCACCGATTACAATACCGCCGACAAGCTCTATTTCGAGCCGCTGACGGTAGAAGACGTTATGAACATAATTCACCTTGAAAATCCGGAAGGAGTCGTCGCGACTCTCGGAGGTCAGACGGCCGTCAACCTAGCCGAGCCGCTGACGAGACGCGGAGTCAAAATTATCGGAACCGACTGCGACGCCATTGAAAAGGCCGAAAACCGAGACGCGTTCGACGCGCTAATCAAGGATCTTGAAATTCCAAATCCCAAGGGTGAAGCCGTAACGGATATTGAAGGAGGCGTCGAAGCCGCCCGGAGAATAGGATATCCCGTGCTGGTACGTCCGAGCTTCGTCCTCGGCGGACGGGCAATGGAGATCGTCGCCAATGAAAAAATGCTCCGCCACTATCTCAACAACGCGGTTAAGGTAGACGTTGACAAACCAGTTCTCGTCGACAAATATCTCGTCGGCAAAGAGGTGGAGGTCGACGCTATATGCGACGGAGAGGACGTATTCATTCCAGGAATAATGGAGCTGGTAGAGCGCACAGGAGTTCACTCCGGAGACAGCACAAGCGTTTATCCTCCGTTCTCCATATCTAAAAAGGTTAAAGACGCCGTCGCCGAATTTACGACAAAGCTGGGGATTGGAATCGGAATCGTAGGACTGTTCAACATCCAATTCATCGTTGACGGAGACGAAAACGTATTTGTAATCGAAGTAAATCCAAGGGCATCCAGAAGCGTTCCTTTTCTGTCGAAGTCGACGGGATATAATCTTGTCGGAATCGCCGCGAACGTGATGCTCGGCATAAGCCTGAAAAGCCAAGGAATAACCGACATGGTTCCCGCAAATAAAGACCGCTGGTATGTCAAGGCTCCGGCATTCTCCTTTGAAAAGCTGACCGGAATGGACTCGTATCTGTCTCCGGAGATGAAGTCCACTGGAGAAGCGATAGGTTATGACAAAAAACTTAACCGCGCGATGTACAAGGCTCTTCAGGCGTCCGGTATAAAGATGAAGGATTACGGGACGGTAATCGTTACTCTAGCAGACGAAGACAAGGAAGAGGCCCTTCCGCTCGTAGAACGCTTTTATAAGCTTGGATTCAATATTGAGGCTACGGCGGGCACCGCGACGTTTCTTAAGGAACGAGGAATAAAAACCAGAGTACGCGGAAAGTTAAGCGAAGGAAGCGACGAAATACTGAAATCTATTCGCGCCGGATACGTAAGCTATATTCTTAATACGCGCGCGATTCTTTCAGGAGTTCATTATGAAGACGGAGTAGCTATAAGGCGCTGCGCGGTGCAGAACGGAGTAACCATATTCACTTCCCTAGACACTGTGCGAATACTCCTCGACGTGCTCGAAGAAACAATCCCGGAAATCTCTACTATCGACATGTAAAAAGCCTGAGATAAAATTATTTATTCAGAGCCGACGCATAATATTATTTTAAAGCGCGCTCTGAATAAACTATCTTAAAACCACCTGAAAACTATAAAGAATTCAAATAAATATTTTTCATGTCTAAAAGCTAAGGCGGCAGCTCGTACTGCCGTTTTTCCTTTATAGGATATAATTTTAAAATAATTATTGACAATCGCGCTCATGTATGGTAATATAATAACATAATCGCTCTGCTATGATAAAGCGATAAAATAATAAAGTTTTAGCGAAGCGGACAGTCGAGGCCTTCGCCTACGAATTCAACGCCGCTCGCTTAATAACGGAGATTCAATTATGAACAACAGTTGGCATAGCCGCCGCACAGACGAACTGTGCCGCGCGATTCTGTGTCTGAAAAATACGGACGAATGCTACGCGTTTCTTGAAGATATCTGCACTATCAAGGAGCTTATCGATATGTCCCAAAGACTTGCGGTAGCGGAAATGCTGAGCAATGGCGAAAGCTACTCGGCGATAAGCCGTGAAACAGGAGCCAGCGCCGCGACGATCAGCCGCGTAAGCAAGTGCTACGAATACGGGGCCGGAGGATACAAACAAATACTTCCAAGGCTTTCCGCAAATAAAGACGCTTCAGACTTAAGCGATATATAATAAATAGAAAGGGCTCCATCAACCAATGATTGACGAACGACTGCTGAAAAGCGAAGAAAAGGCTATTTTTTCACTTCGATCACTATATAAAAAATACGGATATCTGCCGTACAAGATGAGCAAATTCGAAGAATATGAGATATACATACGAAATAAGGATTTCCTGGTCAGCGACAGAATAATTACCTTTAACGACACCAACGGAAAGCTTATGGCGCTGAAGCCGGACGTTACCTTGTCAATAATAAAAAACGGCGAAGATATTCCGGGATATAAACAAAAGTTATATTACAACGAAAACGTTTACAGAGTATCCGACAGCACTCATAATTATAAGGAAATTATGCAAGCAGGGCTCGAATGTATCGGCGACGTCGACCTATACGACGTTTATGAAGCGGCGTACCTTGCGGCTAAAAGTCTTTCGCTGATTTCAGATTCATTCGTGTTAGAAATTTCTCACGTAGGTATTTTGTCGGAGGTATTAGATGAAATATGCTCCGATGAAGCCTTTAAAAAGAAAGCGATCGGATTTATTTCCGAAAAAAACGCGCACGACCTTGCAGCGCTATGCCGCGAATACGGTATAGACGGAGAAAATACGGATATACTTACGTCCTTTATTACGGTATACGGAGACAGAGACAAGGTGCTGGAAAATCTCAAGTCAATCTGCTCTTCCTGCAAAGGAGATAACGCTAAAAGCGCCCTCATAGAATTTAAGGAGCTTTCCGAGATGCTTAAAAAATCTTCTATGAGCGACCGTATAATATACGATTTTTCAGTTGTAAACGACATGAATTATTACAACGGAATAGTCTTCAAGGGTTTTGTAGACGGAATTTGCGAAGGTATACTCGCAGGAGGCCGTTACGACAAGCTGGTGCAAAAAATGGGGCGTAAATCCGGAGCCGTCGGATTCGCTTTGTATCTCGACCTTCTCGAGCAGCTTAACGCTTCAAAGCCGGACTGCGACGTCGACGTTTTGCTAATTTACGACGAACAAGACGGGAAGGCGCGTGTAGCGGAGAAGGTTAACAAAATTATAGCGGACGGAAAAACCGTAAGCGCGCAGAAAAAGGAGCCGCCGAGACTCCGTTATAAAGAGCTTGTACGTATGGATAGCGGAGAGGAGAAGATATAAATGCTGAACGTAGCCCTTCCCAAGGGACGTCTTGGAGAAAAAGTATACGCAATGTTCGAAGCCGCGGGATACGAATGCCCGTCTATAAAAGAAAACAACCGAAAGCTGATTTTTGAAAACGCAGAGAAAGGCGTAAGATACTTTTGGGTAAAGCCTTCCGACGTTTCAATATATGTCGAAAGAGGAGCGGCGGATATAGGAGTCGCCGGAAAGGATATTCTTCTCGAATATTCTCCGGACGTTTACGAACTGCTGGATCTTAATCTGGGTAAATGCCGCATGGCGGTAGCCGCTCCTAAAAATTTTTACGACGACGGCGATAGAACTCTCCGCGTCGCGACGAAATTCTGCTCCATCGCGTCCGACTATTACGCTGGGCTCGGTCGGGACATCGACATCATAAAGCTGAACGGATCAATAGAAATCGCGCCGATACTCGGGCTCTCCGACGTTATTGTAGACATCGTGGAAACCGGAACCACGCTTAAAGAAAACGACCTTGAAGTCGTAAGCGTCATACTTCCAATCAGCGCGCGCCTGATAGCTAACAAATCGTCCTTCAAATTCAATAGCGAGAGCATTGAGAAAATTATGCGGAGCATAAAAGAACAGGTGGATAAAAAATGATCAAGATATATAATTACGGAGAAGTCTCAAACGACGAGATCTTCGCAAGAGAAAATATTTCGTCAAACGTAGAAGGAATAGTCGCGGATATAATTTCCACCGTTGTAAAAGACGGAGATCGCGCGCTCTACTCGTATACTGAAAAGTTTGATAAAGCCGCTCTGTCTTCTCTTGAAGTCGGAGACGAGGAAATCGAGGAAGCGTTCGGCGCCTGCGAAGAAGAATTTCTGTCGATTCTTAGAGAAGCGGCCGTCAATATCCGGGCCTTTCATGAAAAACAAGTAAGAAGTAATTTTGTAATCAACGATAAGCCCGGCGTTATGATAGGTCAGAAGATCATGCCTATTGAAAAGGTGGGTCTTTACGTTCCCGGCGGCACGGCGGCGTATCCTTCTACTGTTCTGATGGACAGCATTCCCGCGAAAATCGCAGGATGCCGTGAAATCGTAATGGTAACTCCTCCGGGAGCCGACGGACGAGTAAATCCCGTTATACTCGCCGCGGCAAAAATAGCGGGAGTAGATCGCATATTTAAAGTAGGCGGCGCTCAGGCTGTGGCGGCGCTCGCATACGGAACTGAAAGCGTTCCGAAAGTCGATAAAATAGTAGGTCCCGGCAACGCGTTCGTAGCGGAAGCCAAGAAGCAGGTTTTCGGCAAAGTATCTATCGATATGATCGCAGGACCAAGCGAAATACTTGTGGTCGCCGATTCCACCTGTAATCCCAAGTTTGTGGCGGCCGATTTGCTCTCCCAGGCCGAGCATGATAAAATGGCGAGCGCGGTTCTTGTAACCGACGACAAAAAATTTGCGGAAGCCGTCGGCGCGGAGATAGAAGAGCAAATTCCCAATCTGCCAAGAGCGGAAATAGCCAGAGCTTCTATTGATAATAACGGAAAAATCATAGTAGCGGAAAACGATTTATCCCTCGCGATCGACATTGCGAACGAGATCGCGCCCGAACATTTGGAGCTTTGCGTCGACAATCCATTCGATTATCTCGACAAGATTCGCAACGCCGGGTCGGTTTTCATGGGCAAGTATTGTCCCGAGGCACTGGGCGATTATTTCGCCGGTCCTAACCACACCCTCCCGACCAGCGGTACCGCGCGTTTTTCGTCTCCCCTTTCCGTGGACGATTTTGTGAAAAAAACTCAGTTTACATACTATACTCCAGAAGCGCTGTCCGCCGTCGCGGATAAGGTCGCGTATTTTGCTTCTAAAGAAGGACTTGACGCTCACGCGAAAAGCGCCGTAGTCCGCTTCGATGAAAAATAAAACGAATAATCTACTAAGAAAGGACTAATACCGACATGAGCAGATTTTTCACAAAGCGGTATTCTTCCCTCGTTCCATACGTTCCGGGCGAGCAGCCGAATGACGCCTCGTACATAAAGCTTAACACGAACGAATCTCCGTATCCTCCGTCTCCGGGGGTAATCGCGGCGGCTTCCGAAGAAGCTGGAAAGCTTCGTCTATATTCCGATCCCGAATGCGCAGAACTGCGTGGGAAGCTCTCCTCGCTATACGGAATTAAACCCGAACAGCTCCTCATGACCAACGGTTCAGATGAAATACTTAATTTTGCGTTTATGGCGTTCGGAGACGAAGATCATCCTCTGATTTTCCCAGACATTACCTACGGATTCTACACTGTATACGCAGATCTAAACCGCATACCGTATGCCGAAATTCCTTTGACAGACGACTTCACTATCGACCCAAACGACTACATAGGAGCCGGAAAAAACATCGTGATCGCAAACCCTAACGCTCCGACTGGAATCAGTCTTCCGCTAAACGTTATTGAGGAAATAATAAAAAGCAATCCGGACAACGTAATAATCATAGACGAAGCTTACGTGGATTTCGGCGGAGAAAGCGCGGCTTTTCTTATCGACAAATACGACAATCTGCTCGTAACCCAAACTTTCTCGAAATCACGGTCTATGGCTGGCGCCAGATTAGGCTTTGGAATCGGAAACGAAAAACTTATCGCAGACCTGAACGCCATAAAATACTCTACTAATCCATATAACATAAATCGTATGACCGCATCTGCCGGAGCGGCCGCGATTAAAGAAAACGATTATTATATGGAAAATTGCCGAAAGATTGCCGAAACCCGAGACTTAACTGCGAGGAAGCTTCGCGAAATGGGCTTTAAGCTAACAGATTCAAGCGCAAACTTTCTGTTTGCAGAATCCGATCGTATCGACGGCGGCGCGTTGTATCGGGAACTGAAAAAAAGAGGTATTCTCGTCCGCCACTTTGACAATGAAAGAATAAAAAATTACAATCGAATAACGGTGGGGACTCCCGAACAAATGGACTCTCTGATACGCGCCGTAGACGAAATACTTAAGGAGTTAAGTTAATGAGAAAAGCCGAAATAAAAAGAACGACCGCCGAAACCGATATTTTGCTTAACGTTAACCTCGACGGCGAAGGAAAATCCGAAATCGACACGGGATGCGGATTTCTCAATCATATGCTTACTCTCTTCTCACGGCACGGAAGATTTGATCTGAATGTAAAATGCCGCGGCGACGCTGACGTAGACTATCACCATACTGTGGAGGATATCGGAATTTGCCTCGGCAAAGCCTTTGCGGAAGCTATGGGAGACAAAAGAGGAATAATTCGTTATGGAAATATGCTTCTCCCGATGGACGAAGCGCTGATACTGTCCGCTATAGACGTTTCTGGAAGAGGAGAACTTTATTATTCTCTTAATATACCTACGCAAAAGGTCGGCGACTTCGACACAGAGCTGTGCGAAGAATTTTGGAGAGCTTTCGCCAGAGACGCGGGAATAACGCTGCACATACGTTCCCTCGCCGGCTCTAATTCTCATCATATTATTGAAGGCGCGTTTAAATCGGTCGCGCGAAGCCTTGGAACCGCGCTTTCCATCGACGCGATTCACGCCGACGAAATACCGTCTACAAAGGGGATGCTCTGATGATAGCTATTATTGATTACGGGGTCGGAAATTTGTTTTCGCTCTGCTCCTCGCTAAAAAGTATAGGAGCCGAATCCGTCGTGACCTCAGACGTTCAAACTATTGAAAACGCGGACAAGCTGATACTTCCTGGAGTCGGAGCTTTTGAAGACGCGGCCCGCAAATTAAAGATCAGCGGCATGGACGAGGTAATAAAAACTCAGGCAAGCGCTGGAAAAGACCTTATGGGAATATGTCTCGGCATGCAGCTTTTATTTGAAAAGAGCTACGAGTACGGCGAGCATCAAGGCTTGGGACTGCTTCACGGCAATGTAGTTCCGATGGAAGGAGCAATTTCTACGGAGCTTAAAATTCCGCATATAGGATGGAACGCGCTTAAATTTTCGAAGGATAGCCGCCTCTTCAAATACATAAAAGAAAACGATTTCGTATATTTCGTGCACTCCTATTTTGCCTCGGACTGCGACGACAGCGTTACCGCAACCGCCGAATACGGAATTCCGATCACAGCGTCCGTTCAGAAGGACAACGTAATGGGATGTCAATTTCACCCTGAAAAAAGCGGGAGCGTGGGACTTAATATTCTCCGCGCGTTCTGCGAGGGCGACATATAGTCCTGCGGCGCCGGCGAGAGCATGTAAAAAAAGTTGCGCGCGCAACAGCATGATAATTTACGAAAAAGAAAGGCGAAAAACAGCTATGATTTTGTTTCCCGCTATTGATTTATACGATAAAAAAGCAGTGCGTCTGTACAAAGGCGACTATGATAATATGACCGTATACGGCGATAATCCTCCGGATATCGCGAAAGATTTTGAAAAGTCTGGAGCCGGCCACATACATATGGTAGATCTCGAAGGCGCTAAAGAAGGAACTACTCCTAATATATCCGTCGTAGAAAAGATCGCTTCCGTCACTTCCCTTTTCATTGAAATCGGAGGAGGAATTCGCAGTATGGAAACGGTTGAGAGATATCTCTCCGCCGGAGTATCACGGGTAATCCTAGGCACGGCGGCTGTAAACGACGAGAAATTTCTCGTCTCCGCTATAGAGAAGCACGGCGACAAAATCGCCGTAGGCGCGGACGTGAAAGACGGTTTTGTCGCCATAAAGGGATGGACGGAAAAATCTGCTCTAACTCTGAACGCATTTCTTGAAAAAATGACTAAAATAGGCGCGACTAACGTTATATGCACCGATATTTCGAGGGACGGAGCAATGAAGGGTACGAATCTCGCCCTGTACAAGGAGCTGTCGGAAACATATTCTATCGACATAACGGCTTCAGGAGGCGTGTCGACGTTATCCGACGTAGTCGCTCTCCGAAGGATGAATGTTTACGGCGCGATAATCGGCAAGGCATATTATACTGGAGCTATCAATCTCAAGGAAGCTTTGGAGGCGGCGAAATGATTACAAAAAGAATAATTCCATGCCTCGACGTAAAGAACGGACGAGTAGTCAAGGGAGTAAACTTCGAAGGAGTGTCCGACGTATCCTCTCCCGTTGAGTTGGCGCGCTTTTATTCCGAGAGCGGAGCGGACGAACTGGTATTTTACGACATCACCGCCTCGTTTGAAGGAAGACGGCTATTTACAGAAATTCTGCGAGAGGTGGCGAGCGCTATATTTATTCCTCTTACCGTCGGAGGAGGAATAAACACTACGGACGATTTCGACCGAGTGTTGAAATGCGGAGCGGATAAAGTCAGCGTAAATTCGGGAGCGATACGGAATCCGGAGCTTGTAAGAGAAGCCGCGAAGAAATACGGCGATCAATGCGTAGTGCTTTCCGCCGACATAAAGCGAGTAGGCGGAGAATTTCGTGTTTTCTCAAAGGGCGGACGCGAGGATACCGGCATGGAGGCTATAAGCTGGATAAAAAAATGCGTCGGTATGGGAGCCGGAGAGGTCGTCGTAAACTCTATCGACACGGACGGAGTTAAGGGCGGCTTCGACATTCCTATGCTGGAGGCGGTATGCGAGGCGGTAAACGTACCGGTTATCGCTTCAGGAGGAGCGGGGTGCGTCGGCGATTTTATAGATCTTTTTAAAAAGATTCCGAATATAGACGCGGGACTTGCGGCTTCGGTCTTCCATTTCGGAGAAATAGCTATACCGGATCTAAAAAAAGAAATGAAGAAAAACAATATAATTGCGAGGATTTAATTATGATTAATATAGAAGAACTCAAATTTGACGAAAACGGGCTGATACCGGCTGTAGTAGTAGATTCTATAGATAAAAAAGTACTTACGGTAGCTTATATGAATAAGGAAAGCCTTAAAATTTCCATGGAAAAAGGGCTTACTTGTTTCTGGAGCCGCTCAAGACAAAAGCTTTGGCTCAAGGGAGAGACGAGCGGGAATTATCAGCGCATCGTCTCCATTACAGCAGACTGCGATAAGGACGCGCTTGTAGTCGTTGTAGAAAAAGACGGACCGGCATGCCATATGGGGACGGATTCGTGCTTTACAAATCCAGTGTGGCAAAGCGACGAACGTCAGGAATTTAGCCTTCAGGGATTGTACGACTTACTGATCGGAAGAAAAAGCGATAAGCCCGAAGGATCGTACACCACGTACCTTTTTGAAAAAGGAATTGATAAAATCCTGAAAAAAGTGGGAGAAGAATGTACAGAGGTAATCATCGCCGGTAAAGCAAACGACAAAAACGAAACGGTCTATGAGCTTGCGGACCTCGCGTATCACGCCATGGTTCTCATGGTTCAAATGGGCATTACCGTCGAAGACGTTCACCGCGAGCTAGCGTCGCGTCACATTATAGACCACAAGGTTAAACAGGAAAAAATGACCAAGTAATAAAATATGTTTGATAGATTGCCGCGTTTTTGCGCGGCTTTTTTTATAAATTCCGACGCTACGCGACGAAGTTTCGGTAATCGTCAAGACGAAAAAAGCCGTCGGGCAGTGTCAAAAATTTGTACGCCGCAAAATGAAATGGGCGAAGCATTGCTTTTATCTATATACTTTTGTCGTCAAAAATATTATTTTAATACAAAGAACGTTCAAGTTATATATATTCATTTAACAAAAATATATTTATTGTAAAAATATATTGACATAAAATATTAAATGTCGTATACTGTAAATATAAAGAAAATAATGTCGATTAGTCTATCATTGATATTGTTAAAACAATAATAGTTGCGTATATTGTAAGTCTTTTGGTAAGAACGACGTCTACATTATTTCGCAAAAAAAGACCTCGCCATGCGACTTTATTAGGACGCAAACGGAGATAACCCTTAAGTTAAGAAGCGTTTTCCGTTTGCGTCCTAATATCTTTCTTCGAATCAATTCTTCAAGGGGGATATCTTATGAAAAATAAAATAACTACATATGCGGCTTCGCTGCTCTTGATTTCCGTCTTATTCTGTGTGTTTTCATGCGACGCTTCGCCGGGACTTGAATCTGAAACTCTCGAGACGTACGATTTTTATTACGAGGTTTACGAAACAGAGCCGCCAACAGAAACGAGCGCGACTGAAACTGATCCTACGGAGGAAACTACAAAACCAATCGAGCAAAACGAACCAGTTCCCCCAGCGGATAAAACGTATTATGAAGACGTGCCTGTCGATCACTGGGCTTGCAGGTCGATAAATACGGTTACGGAACTCGGCTTTATGAAGGGGACGGAGGAATCCGGCGGAACGCGCTTCGGCTTAGACGATCCCGTCGCTCCTATTGAAGTTATCGCTACAATTTATAACCTTTGCGAGCGACCTCCAATCTATGTAACCGACGAAGATATACGACCTCTTCCTGACGAATATCAAAATAAATGGTATTCGGACGCCGTTACTTGGGCTGCTTATGAGGGCGTAATAGAACTCAGCTATGACGCCGGATCGACAGAAAGAATTGCATCATATATTGGATATGCTAGATACAGTTTCAAGACGGGTTTCGACTATATGGAAGAATATAGAGAAGCAAAAAAACGCTCTGATGAAAAACAATTTACCATTAGTCTCTTAGAGACTCCATGGTATATAATTTCTTCTGCATTTGAAGATAATGAGCGCTATTTTTCAAAAAATGAATCAATTATTTACCTTTATTTTCTTTTTGCACAGGCCTTGCCTGACGAAAGAATACAGGAAGATATTTCAGATTACAAAAGTTTCGATTTTTCTAATGATATTCATTATGACGGATGTACCGATGAAGATTTTTACAAAGCCTGTAATTGGGCTGTAAAAAGTGGAATTATTAATGGATATCCGGATGGAACGCTTGGCATAGGAAAATATGAAACTGAATCGCGTACGTTTACTAAAGCTGAATTGGCCGTCATAATAGATAGAGTATATAATTACGTAAACGGACGTTTTTCGCTTGACACTTACGAAAAACATATATCGCCGGAAACATAATTTTCATTTAATTTAATTTACTTATTTATTAAAAGGAGAGTTAACATGAAAAATAAAACGACATTGTCGGCAACGCTGCTTCTAACGCTTTTCCTTACGTTAGGTTTATTCTCATGCGGAGACGAATTCGCCGGACTGAATTCCGCCGACTCAAGCGGATTTGCCTCCGACAAAGACGCGACGAACAAATCAAAAACAGGCGGACTTGAAACGCAGCTTCAATCCGAGACATCCTATGAAACGCTTCCTCAGGAAAACGAAGTTCCGCCTGAGCCTATTCTTCAGGAATACGCTACAATTGTACTTTATTTGAAGGGAACCGGAGTTATAGAAAACGCTGAAGGTGAAAAATTATTTTACGACGTCACGGGCTCTGAATATTTTGACAATATATTTAGCGGAGACATGGAAATTGAATACAGTGTTCCAATGGCAAGCGGTCTGGCAAAAGCTTTTATATCTACCCAAAACAGCGAAAGCTTTAGGGCTTATACAGATTACGGTGAAATTCAAATTGGCGTATTGAGCGGATACGCAAAAGAAGACGTTGAATATATTATACAATGCTCAAGCGAAAATCCGATTGAAATCAATTTTATTATGAAGGATAACAGCGTCATAATTAGAGGAGAAAATATAAACTATACAACCATTGTCACCGACATTATCTCTCCGATTGACGAAATAGAATATTTGCTCACTCCATATGTAAGCAGCGTTCGTGTAAACAGTATAGTTAACGGGGAGGTTACGTTTTCCACCAATGAGAACGGAAGTTATGTTAAAGGCGCAGAGAAGATAGATATAGAAATATACGGTAGCCAAGCGTTCGACGATTATTACTTTGGTTCCAATCCCGTTACGCTAACCGTCAACGTGCCTGAAGGATTTGATCGGATACGCATAGAAGATTTTCTTCCATCAATAGACTCAGTTATCGAAGCGCAAAAGAAAAAATATTCTTAATATGCACCCACGCAGCATAGGGGCCGCCGAGAAACGACGGCTCCTTTTACTTACATACTAAAATTAACGGGTAAAATATCCAATTATACAGAAATTTAGTTCGCAATTAATCAGAACATTTGATCATTTTTTATATTGACATTCTCATTATAAACGTGTAAAATAGATTAAGATAAAAAATTCAGTCCAAACGGCCAAGGATAAAAGAGAATATATTATCGTGAAAAATGTAGAGCGATTAAATTCAAATATCTTTCTTCACTCTCTTATCCTCCTTTATAAAAAACTAAGAAAGGCTTGGTTTTAAAATGAAGCTGATTTTCAAGCAAAGATTTTTTTCATGGTTTGACAGCTACGATATATACGACGAGGCTGGAAATGTATTGTATGAAGTAAAGGGAGAGCTTTCATGGGGACACTGCCTGAGAATATTTGACTCCGGCGGACGAGAAACAGGAACGGTAAAAGAAAAAATTCTCACGCTCATGCCCAAGTTTGAAATCTACCGCGACGACGCGTACGTTGGCTGCATAAGCAAAGAATTCTCACTTTTTCGTCCAAAATACAACATCGACTATAACGGATGGCATATAGAAGGAGATTTCTTTGAATGGGATTATACCGTGGTATCTCAGTATAGTGAAGAAATCGCGACTATATCGAAAGAAGTTCTCAGATTAACCGACACGTACGTAGTAGACGTCGCAAATCCTAAGGACGCGCTGAGCGCGTTGATGCTCGTTCTCGCAATCGACGCCGAAAAATGCTCGCGAAACGATTAATATAAACTCTACGCCGCGAAACTAAAAATATAACGCCGGAAAAGGCTTAAAATAAAGATGAGTAACAAAACATACATCGCAATTGATCTTAAGTCTTTTTACGCGTCCGTGGAATGCATATCCCGCGGACTTGACCCAATGACTACTAACCTTGTGGTTGCGGACGAAGCCCGCACGGAAAAAACTATATGCCTCGCCGTATCTCCTTCATTGCGAGAATATGGCATCTCCGGGAGGGCGAGGCTATTTGAAGTTTCACAAACAGTAAGACAAATCAACGCTCGTCGCCGCTATGCCGCGCCGAATAAGCGTTTTTCAGGAAAATCTTATAAAGCCGACGAAATTAAGAGAAATCCGTCTCTCGAACTATCGTACTTAGTCGCGGCTCCGAGGATGGCCCTTTATAAACAAATAAGCGTTAAGATATACCAAACGTATCTAAAATACGTTGCTCCGGAGGACATACACGTTTACAGCATAGACGAGGTATTTATAGACGCCTCGGCTTATCTGCCGCTTTATAAAACAACGCCACGAGAGCTGGCGACGATCATGATATCCGACGTTATGAAGACTACGGGGATCACGGCCGCCGCCGGAATCGGTTCGAATATGTATCTGTGCAAGGTAGCTATGGACATAATGGCAAAGCGCGAAGCCGCCGACAAAAACGGAGTTTGCATAGCCGAGCTTGACGAAATAAAATACAGACGCGAACTTTGGTCTCACAGACCTCTCACAGATTTTTGGCGCGTAGGATGCGGATACGCCGCAAAGCTGGAAAAGCACGGCATATATACGATGGGAGATATAGCAAGGTGTTCCATTGGAGAACCTCATGAATATTACAATGAAGAACTGCTTTATAAGCTATTCGGAGTAAACGCCGAACTGCTCATCGACCACGCGTGGGGATGGGAGCCATGCGGTATGGCGGATATTAAAGCGTATAAGCCCGAATCAAGCAGCTCCTGTTCGGGGCAGGTTCTTAAAAGTCCGTATTCCTTCGACAAAGCATTGTTAGTATTGAAGGAGATGGCCGAATCGACAGCTCTTGATTTAGTAGACAAGGGATTGGCTACAGATCAGATAACGCTCGACGTAGGATATGACGCACGGTGCTTATCAGATTCTAAAATAAAGAGTTCTTATCGCGGAGCAACGACGAGGGATTATTATGGAAGACTGCTGCCGAAGCACGCTCACGGTACGGAAAATATCGGGCGCTTTACGTCGTCGACAAAGCTTATAACGGACTCATCCGTCGCGCTCTTTGAACGCATAGTCGATAGGAGCTTGCTTGTACGCAGGCTTACTCTTACCGTTTGTCACTTAGTAAATGAAGAAAACGTTCGAATTAAAAACGAATATTCAGAGCAGCTCGGCCTTTTCACAGATTACGAACATATTGAACGTAAAAGAGCAAGAGATCAAGAGGCTCTTAACAACGAAAAAAAGATACAGCGAGCCGTTATAGATATAAAAAAGAAATTTGGCAAAAACGCAATATTAAAGGGCCGAGATCTTGAAGACGGAGCTACCGCCGTCGATAGAAACAGCCAAATAGGAGGACACAAAGCATGAAGCGAACATATGACGACATACTAAATTTTCCTCGTCATATATCTGCCGCTCATCCTTCAATGCCAGTTAGAAATCGCGCGGCGCAGTTCGCGCCTTTTTCAGCTCTGGCAGGATACGATGAGGAAATAAAAGAATCCGCAAGATTTACAGACAAAAAATCAGAGCTTGACGAATATGAAAAAGAAAAAATCGACATACGCCTCGATATGATACGAAAAAATGGATATCATAGCGGTAAAGTCGATTTAAAATATTTTCGTCACGACGAAAAAAAAGACGGCGGATCATATATAAAAATAAGAGGATACGTTAAATTTATCGACGACGTAAACAAAACGATCGTTATGGAAAGCGGTCTTAAGATACCAGTGAACGACGTATACGGCTTAGACGGAGATATATTTATGGATATATAAGACTTTCCTTCATATTCTCATGCGAAATAGTGAATTTGATGAAATATAAAGCGATAACGATAATAACTTTTACGCTCGATTTCAATTTTGTCTATTTACAAATATAAACGCATCTAATGTAGAAGGGCGGTTTAGCCGTCGCGCCGTTCCCGCCCATTTACCGCTTTGATTTTATGTTTATACAGATATTGAGGTATAGCCTATTTAAGTATAATTTCTCAACTTAGAAAAATATCTTTTTGTCCATGAGCAAACGGAAATGCAAATCCCCCGCCATAGATTATTTTATTATTTGGATGAATACGGATCGCCTACATTATACCATGAAGCAAAAATGTTTGCTTGCAAGGACGTTTTTGCGAAGTCGTCAATTAACCGCACTCGGCGCGGGCGCGGCGAAGCCGCAAAAACTTACGAAGTAATGTTTCCGCGTTTATTATACCATACCATAAAAGATAATGGAATTTTACTTACGAAAGAACATATCATATTATAAGATGGACCGGCATACCTCCCTTGTATATTATATCGCATTCTCCGCAGATTAGAGGCTTAAGATAGTCGATACAAGCGTCGGTTACGTAATTATTGTCGTCCGTTATAAATTCGTCTGGAACCGCGCTTATAGCGTTTGCGATTTTCGATATTTCTTCCGCGGAAAATTTAATTCCGTAATTATCGCCGTTTCCCGTACGCACTGCGGAGATCATGACTCCGGTAGAACCCTGAACGGAGGAAGAGACGGCGGAGAGTCCGGTTTGTACAGATTCGTCGATATCGGTTTTAGAGGCGATATGAGAGGCGCATCTTTGGCATATATTTAGCTCGACCGAGCGCACCTTGCATCCGACTTTTTCCTTTACAAGCTGCTCCAGCGCCTTTCCGGTACCCGCCAGATATTTATGACCGAATACGTCGAGCGCGCCGCTCTGAGTTCCTTCTCCTACATAGGTTCCGTCTTTATAACGTACTCCTTCCGATACGGCTACGACGACGGCGCTCTTTTTTTCAAGAACCTCTTTTACGTCCGAGATAAACCTATCGTTGTCAAATGTTCTTTCAGGAAGATATATGAGATCCGGCGCTCCTTGTCCGTTGTTTTCAGTTCCGGAAAGAGCTGCGGAAGCCGTAAGCCATCCCGCGTCTCGGCCCATTATTTCTACTATAGTAACGGCGGGAATCTTGTAAACCGAGCAGTCTCGCACAATTTCCTGCATTGTGCAGGCTATGTATTTAGCGGCCGATCCAAATCCCGGCGTATGGTCGGTTCCTACAAGATCGTTGTCGATCGTCTTAGGAACTCCGACGCATCTCATTTCGTAATCGCAGGATTTAAGATACTTAGTAAGCTTCGCCACAGTGTCCATTGAATCGTTGCCGCCTATATAAAAGAAGTATCTTATTCCTCGGCGTTTAAAAATTTCAATGATACTTCTAAAAAAATCGGGGTCCTTATCAGGATCCGGCAGTTTTCTTCGGCATGATCCAAGAGCGGCGGCAGGGGTTTGACAGAGAAGCTTAAGCTTGTCCTCGTCCGTTTTTCCATTTTTTGAAAAGATATCTGTAAGAGACACGAGATTCTCTTCAAGAAGTCCGTCGATTCCATTTCTCATTCCATATAGTTCGGATATAGCTTCACGATCTGACGACAGAACTCCGCTTATTACTCCGGCGAGGGTGGCGTTAATAGCTGCGGTTGGGCCTCCGGACTGCCCGACTATAGCGGCGCCTTTTAACAATGACATAAAATATACCAAACCTTTACACTTATTTATAGTCGCCGCGTCGCGGCATACGGACGCGCTTATTTCAAAAACATATTATTTCACGCGCGTCCGCATAGTTAATAATAGATACGAAAATTATAACATACGCCGCTCGCGCTGTCAACTAAAATTCGTTTTCCTATTGCGCTCGAAAAGGCTCTGATGTATAATTATGTCAGCAATATTTATAATTACATACATAGATAAAGAAGTATGATAACGCGGCGATTTGCCGTAATACTCAGATTACCGTTTTTCACCGGTCGAACGGTGGTTTTAAGTATTTATTTATAGAAAAGACAAGAGAAAAACAGTCGTTTTAAGTTGTCCGCAAAGAATACCAAACGGAGGAACAGAATGTGAAAATTCCGAAAAATGATAAATATAAGACCGCGGCCATATATGCGTCTTTGGCGTTATGCTCCGCAGTGTTGCTTTACTTGACGCTTACTAATATCGGGGTAATATCCGGCGCGGTCGGAGCGGCTCTGTCAGTATTGTCGCCTATTGTATACGGGTTTATTTTTGCTTATATTCTAAGCCCGCTTATGAATCTTTACGAACGTACTCTGTTTCGCTTTAAAAAACGCGAAAAGCTTGGAAAAAAACTGCGTCGTCCGCTTGCGCTTATGCTGACGGTTACATCTGTGATCTTTCTGATCACATTGTTTTTTATAATCGTTCTCCCACAAATTGCGGCGAGCTATGAGGATCTTGAAAGTCAGATAGGATATTATGTGACGGCCGCGCAGAATTTTGCGGATTCTTTGGTTAGGGATTTCCCGATATTTAACGGTAAATACGAGAGCTTGGCCGAGCTTATCGACGTAAACGACCTTACGAGCGACGTTAAACGGCTGATATCAAGCTCGTATACGATTCTCGAAAGCACGGCCAACTACATACTGTCGTATGCCGGAGATATTGTCGTCGAATTAAAAAACGTAGTTATGGGACTCATTATTTCCGTATATTTCCTGTATTCCAAGGAACGTCTTTGCGGGGGTATAAAAAAAATGCTTCGTTCTATATTTTCAGAAGAAAGATATACGAACATTCTTAGACTTGGAGATTATACGGATAAAACCTTCGGAGGATTTCTAACGGGTAAAATTATTGATTCCGCGATTATCGGCGTGTTGACTTTTATTGTTTTAAGCGTTTTTTCATTCCCATTTACTCCTCTTATAAGCGTTATTATCGGAGTTACAAATATAATTCCCTTTTTTGGGCCGTTTATCGGAGCTATACCAAGCGCTTTTATCATATTTATAGCGTCGCCTGAAAAGACCATTTGGTTTTTGATTATTATCCTTGTAATCCAGCAGCTCGACGGAAACGTAATAGGTCCCAAAATCATTGGCAACACTACGGGAATGAGCTCTCTCGCAGTACTTATATCTATTACCGTCGCAGGAGGACTTTTCGGCATTCCAGGGATGATTTTCGGAGTGCCGGCAGGCGCCGTAATATGCGCCGTCGTTAAAGCTTTGATAGAACGCCGGCTCAAAAAACAAAACGCGCCTATAGATATCGAATATTTTTTGTCCGACGCAAATTCCGGAAAGGCGGAATCTGTTTCGCCGTCGGACAGATCTGAAGCGATTGCAAAAAACAACGGCGAGCGAGTCGAAACTGATGAGAAAAACACTGAAAAATAAAAAGTCATTTCAGCTTGCAATTTTCATCTGGTAAAAGAGCAGACCAACGTATTCTTTAAATTTTAAATATTGACTTCATACCGCGGCATAAATGAAAAAACGCCCGCTGATAGATTATGTCAGCGGGTAAAATTTTATTATTTTAGTAGTTGCGGAGTTATTGAAAGCTTTTTATACGTCTCCCTTTGTATTTTTGAGACGCGTCAATTCATTCATAAATGAATCTATATCTTTAAATTCACGATGTACGGATGCAAAACGTACGTACGCCACGTCGTCAAGGCGCTTTAACTTTTCCATAACCATATCTCCGATCGTGTTCGACGTGATCTCTCGAGTTAAAGCGTTGTAGATTTCCTGTTCAATTTCGTTAACCACTGCTTCCGCATTGACCGGGCGTTTTTCACACGCCTTCATAAGACCGGAAAGAATTTTGTTTTTATCAAATAACTCTTTTGATCCGTCCTTCTTAATAACGAGCGGCTTGGAAATGTCGATAACCTCGTATGTAGTGAAGCGCGCTTTGCACTCAAGACATTCGCGTCGCCTCCTGATACTATTGTTTTCAGCCGGTCTGGAATCGATAACCTTGCTGTCGGAAGAGGAACAAAAGGGACATTTCATACGGAAAGAGACCTGCCTTTCAACATGGAAGATTTTTGTAGAAAGTATAGCATAGGAAAATTGATTTGTCAACTGTCTAAATTGAAGATGAACAGAATCTTTACAGATAGGATACATTGAGAAAATATAATATAAAAAAGGGGGCTGACGCTTTTGAGCGCAGCTCCTCCTTTTGTTTAGTTTGAAGACCTATTGACGTTTATTAGCTTTGAAAAGATTATAAAATCTGACTTCTACCTAAAGAAAAATATATGCTTTATCGATGGAATAATTTTTTTGTTTGGTACTCCGGTTCAGTCGTCATATTTATTCCAAGCTTCCTGTATGTAACTGAATCAACGTTAGAAACTATAACGGTGGAATGAGCTTCAGACCCTCTAAGTTTTGGAAGCTGCTCCATAGCGAGAGACGCGATAGTATTGGTGGCGGCAGATAAAGCGAGAGCGATAAGTATTTCGTCGGCATGAAGTCGCGGATTATGTCCTCCGAGACTTTCTGTTTTAAGACGGCAAAGCGGCTCTATTACCACAGGAGGTATAAGATGTATTCTGTCTCTGATACCGGCAAGCTCTTTCAGCGCGTTCAGCAACGCGGCCGCGGAGGAGCCGAGAAGCTCCGACGTTTTACCGGTTACTATGCGTCCGTCCGGAAGTTCTATTGCAACGGCGGGAGCTTCTGTTTCTTCAGCCTTGGAAAGCGCCGCGGCTACCGCTTGGCGGTCGGACGTATTGATTCCGGCGCGATTCATGCATAACTCTGTTTTGTATACCTCCTCAGAATCTGTTTCGCCTTTTCTCTTTTTGCATAAAGTGGAGTAGTATCTGCGGATTATTTCAGAATTGGCCGCGTTTCTTACGGCCGCGTCGTCCGTTATGCATCGTCCGGCCATATTTACGCCCATGTCCGTAGGCGATTTGTAAGGGCATTCGCCGTATATTTCTTCAAAAATCAGCTTAAGTACCGGAAATATTTCTACGTCTCTGTTGTAGTTTACGGTCGTCTCTCCATATGCTTCAAGATGGAATGGATCGATCATATTTACGTCGCCGAGATCAACCGTAGCGGCCTCGTACGCAATATTGACCGGATGCGACAGAGAAAGATTCCATATAGGAAACGTCTCAAACTTAGCGTATCCGGACTTTATGCCGCGTTTGTTGTCATGATATAGCTGAGAAAGACAAGTGGCCATTTTTCCGCTTCCCGGACCCGGCGCGGTGACTACTACAAGAGAACGTTCGGTCTCTATATATTCGTTTTTTCCGTATCCCTCTTCGCTGGCGATCAACTTTGGATTTGAGGGATATCCAGGAATCGGGTAATGGCGGAATACTTTTACGCCTAAGTTGTTCAGCTTCTTTATGAAAGCGTCGGCTGCCGGCTGCGCCGTGTAGTGAGTAATAACTACTGAACCCACGTATAGTCCGATTTCAGAAAACGCGTCTATCAGTCGTAAAGCGTCCATATCGTATGTTATGCCCAGATCCGCGCGCATTTTGTTGGCTTCCATAGCGATTGCCGATACAACGATCACTATTTCAGCCTGATCCTTAAGCTTCATCAGCATCCGAATTTTACTGTCTGGAGCGAAGCCGGGAAGTACGCGCGCGGCATGGTAGTCGTCGAACAACTTTCCTCCGAATTCAAGGTATAGCTTTCCACCGAATCCGTTGATGCGTTCGAGAATATGCTCCGACTGCATTTTCAGATATTTTTCATTATCAAAACCGATCTTTAGCATTATGGTACTCCGATTTCTTGCCGCTGGGCTATAGTATAGTAAATGGTATTTTTCCACGAAAACAAGCTGTTTCACATACCGTAAAGGAAACAGCTTGCGGAAACGCAATAATATATAGAAATATTATACATTAAAAAATGCGATTGTTCAATACTCATTTTAAAAATTATGACGATATGTATCGAAATACGGCGCGTATTTAACGCCGCGGACGTTTCACTCGTCGATATATAGCCGCTATGGATAGGATGCAGAAAATAACGGAGAAAGCGCAGACGTATGGAAGGCTCGCTACGATTCCGGCGACGTCCGCGGCATATGCGGAACGTAATAAACGAACTGAGTGAAGAAACGGCGTATACTCGGATATTTTCAGGAAAATTCCGCCTACCGCGTCTACGTCCATCCAGATTCCGCCAAGTATTCCGGATGTGGTTATAAAAACGGAGGAGACGGACGGCGCGGCCTTTTCAGAAAGAAAAGCTCCTAAAAGTATTCCCATAAATATAAAAATAGCCGAGACTGGCGCCGAGCACAGAAGAGATAGTAGAATTCCGATTATCGACGGAGTATCGTATCCTGTAATCGCAGCTATTACGCAGCCCGAGACGGTAACGATTATCCATTGTAAAACGGATACGACGAGACACGGGATCGTATATCCGGCGCAGAAATCTATCCCTCTCATAGGACTTACGGCAAGTCGTGAAATAAGAGAAGACGCGCGGTCGCGTGAAACGGAAATAGCGGCGAGCAGCATAGTGAAAGAGAATGAAAACACGGTTATCCCGGGAGTAAGAAGATCGGGCTCAAATAGAGTCATATGAGCCTGCTCCGGTATACTTTTATTGACTGCCGTCATAACAAGCATCATAACCGCCGGAAGTCCGATGCAGAAAATATATCCGACGGGGTCTCTCAATAATTCCTTCATGCACCGTAAAGCGAAGCTAAAGGTCCTTTTCATATTGAAAACTCCTTTTCATAGCTTTCGACCAAAGTAACAAATGCTTCTTCGAGCGACGAAGCGCCGACGCGCTTTATCAATTCGGCGGGAGAGCCTTCCGCGACGCTCCGTCCTTTCGACATAACAAAAACATTGTCCGCCAATTCCTCAGCTTCCTCGATGTAATGAGTCGTCAAAATCACCGTTGTCTTTCCTTTGAGCGCTTTAATAGATCGATGCAATTCTCGGCGCGACAGAACGTCGACTCCAATAGTTGGTTCGTCGAGAAATAAAAGCTCCGGTTCGTTGACGAGAGCCATTGCGATAGACAGTCTTCTCAATTCTCCGCCCGATAGTCGTTTTGCTCGCCTTTTTTCAAATTCTTTCATATTAAATTCGTCTATAAGACGATCGACTCGTTTTTTTGCTTCTTTTTTGTCAAGACCGTATATTCCGCACATAAACGTTAAATTTTCAATTACTGTAAGAGAGGGCGATACCGCGCTTTCCTGCGTTGAAACGTTTATTTTCTTTTTTATTTCGCGGAGCTTACTTAGAGGACAGGAGAGAATTTTTACATCTCCGCTTTCCGGTGAAAGAAGGCCTGTTAAAATATTTATCGTAGTAGTTTTTCCGGCTCCGTTGACGCCCAGCAAAGCAAGTATTTCGCCTTTTTTTACGCTTAAGGAAATACCGTTTACAGCGAGCTTATCTCTGAACCGTTTTGTTAGTCCGGTTACTTCAACAGCGTTCATCTTTTAGCGCCCTCTCCGTCGTTTTGAGCTTTAAATATCGCTTCGGCAAAGTTTAGATAATCCTCGTTTCTAACGATGGCTATTCCGCGTTCTCTATCCGCTAAAAGCAGTAACGTGTCTCCGGCTTCTATGCCGAACATCTCTCTCATTTCCTTTGGAATTACGAATTGTCCTTTTTCGCCTACTTTAACGGTAGACATAAGTTTTCCGTCGCGTTTCATTTTTAATTTCCCAATCCGTATGACAAATCATACTAATATAACTTATATAATAAATTATACTATTAGGAAAATAAAATGTCAAGCGCTATAGTTATATTTTTTTAATACTTATCGACGCGTCGGCGGGACCGGTTATCATTTTTCCTTCAAAAGTAAAACGCGATCCGTGACATGGACAGTCCCAGGTGCGGTCGTCGCCGTTCCAGCTTAACTCGCATCCTAAATGAGGGCATTTGGGATCCACCAAATATATTTTTCCGTCCTCGTCCCTGTACGCTCCTGCCTTTCTTCCGAGATACTTTACTATTCCGCCGTCGTTTTTTCCGATTTCGGACAGCTCTCTTTCGGGAACCTTGAAGTATCTGGAGGATATACCTTTAGCCGTTCTGGCGGACATAGCGGAAAATTCTTCTGCGGACGCTCGGAGCGTCTTTCTCGACGGATCAAAGAGAACAGAAGCAGGAGTTTTCTTGCCGCATATCAGATCTGTAACAGTTACGGCGGCCGACATTGACGCCGTCATTCCCCATTTTCCAAACCCCGCCGCGGTATATACTGAAGAGCTTCGGGAGTTATATTTTCCTATATAGGGAATACCGTCGAGAGTTACCGAATCTTCCGCCGACCAGGACAGCTCTTCTTTTGCGTCGGGAAAGATTTTTTTAGCCGAGGATATGAGTTTTTCATACGCTCCGCCTACGCCGAGGCCGCTGACATGGCTCTCTCCGGATACGATGATATGATCGCCGAAACTTCGATAATTGTACCCGCCGTCTACTCCAACGTACATTCCGTCGAGCGAACTTGTCGCGGAAAGCGAGACTGCATGGGCTACTTCTCTGTGAAGCTTAGCGAAGTAGCCTCCTCTAAGAGTTCCTAAAGCGGGAAAATTAGTCGCGCATACTATATATTTTGCCGAAACCAATCCTCCGTTTGTTACGAGCTTTCCATTTTCGACTTTTTCAACTCGCGTTTTTTCATATATTTTAAGTCTGTTTGCAAGAGCGTATATAAATTTTAGAGGATGAAACTGCGCCTGAGACGGAAATTCAGCGGCGGCGTAAGCTGGAATCTCTAGCTTTGATACGTCGGCTGGTTTTACGTTGAGACCGGCTCTTCGAGCCGCGGCTATTTCTTTATTAATCAACCTTTCTCCGTGTACGGCGTAAAGATATGCGGGAATTCTTTCAAATTCACAGTCGATGTTTTCCCGCTTTATCAAATCGTCGTACTCTTCTATAGCCGCCGCAGATATAAGCGCGAACGCACGCGAAAATTCTTCTCCAAGAGCGTCTTCAAGACGGCTGTAAGTTAGTCCCTGCGCTACGGTTATTTTCGCAGTCGTGGCGGAAGACTGTCCGCGTCCTATAAGATCCGCTTCAAGCAATACGACGTCGAAGCCTTTCTTTTTCAGCATATATGCGGTAAGTACGCCGCAAAGTCCCCCTCCTATAACGGCCGCGTCTGCGGAAACGTCTCCTCTGAGCGGAGAAAATTCCGGTCTTTCAGCCGTCGTGTTCCAAATCGTATTCATTTCTTACTTCTCCATTACTTTTTTGTTATTGTTTCCAGACTATATGCCGATTATGTCAGCTATACGTAAAATATACTTTATTATTAACATTATTTGTGGTATAATATTTCGAGGAAACATTACCGCGTAAGTTTCGCGTCTTCGCCGCTCCAGCGCAGAGCGCGGCGGCATAATTGGCGGTTTCGAAAAAACTCCGTTGCGATCAAACATTTTTTCTTTATGATATAATTAAAATAACGATGTCAGACGATAAAAATATAATTTTCCTACAAGATAATCGAGTTTGCCGTGAGAGTCAATTTGATCGCATACGATGAAGTTATCGCTTAAAAACGCGTTGATTTTCGAGAGCGATATATTTTTACAGACGACGTTTTTTGTACGAGGGAGAGCATTTATTTGAGAATTTCTGAAATATTCAAGCGGGCTTCGGCCGCTTTAGAGAGAAAAAAAATGGTTAGCGCTATAATTTTAGCCTCCGGAACCGGAGATAGGTTCCGGATTGGAACCGGAGATAGGTTAGAAACTATAAAAAAACAGTTTATTTCTGTCGGCGGAATACCGGCGATAGTCAGATGCGCCGCCGAATTTGAAAAGTGCGCTCTTGTCGATGAGATCATTGTAGTTACCGGAGAGGAGGACATAGAATATTGCCGACGTTTACTCGAAGGGAACATAAAAAAATTGACTCATGTGACGGCCGGTGGCGAAACAAGGCAAAAGTCGGCTATGGCCGGACTTGATCTTGTAGACGAGTCCTCTGATTTCGTGGCGGTGCACGACGGCGCGCGCTGTCTTGTGACTGCCGATATAATTGAAAGCGTGCTTAGAGAAGCGTTTGCGAATGGAGCGGCCGCGGCGGCGGAGAGGGCTGTCGATACAATTAAGGAAGCGGACTGCGACGGTATGATAATAAATACGATAGACAGGGATACTGCGTGGCTTATGAAAACTCCACAGGCGTTTATGGCCGATATGTACAGAGCGGGAGTTTATTCTGCTGAAAAAGACGGCGTTACGGTCACGGACGATTGCATGCTTGTAGAGAGACTTGGATTTAAGGTTAAAGCCGTAGACTGCGGGCGCGAAAATATTAAGCTTACGTATCCCGAGGATAGGATAATCGCGGAGGCAATACTTAGGTATCGCGATATAATGAAGCGCGGCGAAATAGAGGAGGATAACGTATGAGAATAGGTCACGGCTACGACGCTCATAGAATTGAGCCCGGAAAAAAAATGACGCTCGGAGGAGTTAAGATAAGCTCTGACTTTGGTCTGAAAGCTCACTCTGACGGCGACGTTCTTATTCACGCGCTTGCCGACGCGATTCTCGGAGCCTCCGGACTGCGCGACATAGGATTTTATTTTCCCGACACGTCTGATGAGACTTTGAATATGGACAGTTCCGAGATATTAAAGAGCGCGGCTGAGATGGCTGAAAAGCGGGGACTGAAAATATCCTTTGCAGATTGCACCGTTATTGCTCAGCGTCCGAAACTATCGTCATATATTGACGACATGAGAGCTTCTCTGGCGGAGATACTCGGCGTCGAGCGGGACAGAATTAACGTCAAAGCTACGACGGAAGAGAAGATGGGTTTTACAGGCCGGTGCGAGGGAATATCGGCGCACGCCGTAGTTTTGCTAGAAGAATAAGAATCGGAACAGACATAAAAACGCCGCTCTAAGACGTCAAAATCACGATCGCGCTCGCTTACCTTGTTTTACCAAAAAACAAATCGGACGCTTCTGAGAAACGGAAACGTCCGAATATATAAAGCCGTGAAGGCCGCGCGATATCCATACGTCCTTTATTTTGATCTTCCTTGCGCTTTTCTTCACGGCGAGTACTGGTTTGAGAGCGTCGACCGCTCAATAATATAATATGACGAAATATTTAATCGGACACTGGCCGAAATATTCATGCGGAAAGTTGCGCGCCGAGCGGCTCCGTTAGTTCTAAAAAACATAAGCTCTTTTGGCTTGAATCCAACGACAAACAAGCAGAAAAAGTTTTTGCGTTTTATTTTTGCACGCTGTTTAATCCTTAATAATTTTGAAGACGAAATCGAAACGGAGGAAAAAATGAATAGAAAAATAACAATATCGCCGTCCCTTTTAGCATGTGATTTTCTTTGCCTTGAGGATGAAATTTCTTCGGCTGTAGAAGCCGGAGCCGACGTATTTCACGCCGACGTTATGGACGGCGTATACGTTCCCAATATCAGCTTTGGATTTGACATCATAAAAAAAATAAAATCTATTAGCGCAATACCTGTCGACGCGCATCTTATGATAAAGAAGCCGTACTCGTATATAGACGTTCTTGCCGCCGCCGGAGTGGAATCGGTAACAGTCCATACGGATTTTGACGAACCGTCCATAGTTCGGGATACGTTAGAGCGTATAAAAAAGGCCGGAATGAAAGCCGGAATAGCCCTAAGGCCTAAATTTTCGGCTTCGGCGGCGGAAGAATACCTCGACGTTTGCGATATGCTTCTTTGTATGACCGTGGAGCCTGGCTTCGGCGGACAGAAATTTATGTCCGACATGTTGTCTAAAATAAGCGATTTGCGGCGCATGGCCGACGGAGAGAACAGATTCGTTTCAGTTCAGGTCGACGGGGGAATATCTCCTTCTACAATCCGGCTATGCTCCGAGGCGGGAGCGGATAATTTCGTAATCGGCACCGCGTTTTTCGGAGCAGAGAACAGAAAATCCGCCTGCGCCGAATTAAGGAGGCTGGCGGAAAGTCGGTAACATATATTATAAATTAAAATAAAAACAATGAAGAAAGGAGCGAGACTGATGATAACCGATATCAGACAAGCTGCGGAAAAGATTGAAGAACTGCTTAACGAAAAGAGATATCGCGAGTTGCGAAGTATTATGTGCGATTATGAACCTGTTGACGCCGCCGGAATACTCGACGAGATATCGGAAGAGAAAATACCGCTCCTTTTCAGAATATTGCCGAAAGAATTTGCCGCCGAATGTTTTGTCGAGCTTGACAGCGACCATCAGGAAATTTTGATATCGGCGTTCAGCGACACGGAGCTTAACGAGGTCATAGACGAATTATTTGTGGACGACACGGTTGATCTTATAGAAGAAATGCCTGCGAACGTAGTGAAGAGAATATTAAGTCATGCGGAACCTGAAAAACGTATGATAATAAACCAGATTCTCGATTACCCGAAAAACAGCGCGGGTACGATAATGACGACGGAGTTTGTGGAACTAAAGGCTTCTATGACGGCGGAGGACGTATTTAAAAATATAAAACGTACGGGCGTTGACAAGGAGACAATATATACTTGTTATGTTACGGACGAATCTCGGCGGCTTATCGGAGTAATTACCGTTAAAGATATTATTACGGCGGACGACGACGCTACGGTCGGAGATTTAATGGAGACCCAGATAATCAGAGTCATTACGGCCGAAGATAAAGAGATCGTAGCGAAAATGCTTTCGAAATACGACCTTCTTGCAATTCCCGTGGTGGATAATGAAAATCGGCTTGTGGGAATCGTAACGTACGACGACGCCATGGACGTTATGGAAAGGGAGGATACGGAAGACATAGAGATCATGGCGGCGATTACGCCTACTGATCATCCGTATCTGCAAACCGGCGTAGTTGAAACATGGATCAAGCGTATTCCATGGCTTTTGCTTCTTATGGTGTCGGCTACCTTCACAAGCAAGATACTTCAGCATTTTGAAAACGCGCTCGCGGCTCAGACCGCCTTAATCGCTTTTATTCCAATGCTGATGGATACGGGAGGAAACGCGGGAGGTCAGGTGTCGGTTACTATAATACGCGGTCTCAGTCTTGGCGAAATAGAAATGCGCGACGTATTTAGAGTATTATGGAAGGAGTTTAGAGTAGCTCTATTTTGCGGCGTGACGCTTGCCGTTGTTAATTTCGGTAAAATGGCGCTTATAGACGACGTGGGTATTGCCACGGCCGCGGTAGTATGTACGACGTTGGTAGTAACGGTTATGATAGCCAAGTTAATCGGAGGATCGCTGCCTATATTGGCTAAGCGTATAGGATTTGATCCTGCCGTTATGGCCAGCCCCTTTATTACTACCATAGTCGACGCTTTGTCCCTTATGGTATATTTTAAGATTGCCAGCGTCGTGCTCGGACTTTAACGAATAGTTTAGGAAAAGTTACGGAATAATTTAACGAAAATACATTTGACTTTTCCCATATGTAATGGTAAAATAGTACGTAATTCAAAAGCCGCGTAAGCGGCGGGACGGAGGAATTTATGGCTTTTTTCGACGAACTTCAGAAGAGCGTGACCGACGCTGCGAATTATACCGCAAAGAAGGCGACTGAGTTTTCGGGTATCGCAAAACTGAAATTTAATATCAGAAGCGAAGAGGCGAATTTGGAAAAATGTTTCGCCGATATAGGCAAACTGTTTTATACCGCCGAGCGCGAAGGCGTCGACAGAACGGCTGAAATCGCGGCTCTTATTATGCAGGTAGACAAAATACGCGCGAATATCGACGGATACCGCGACGAGCTTTCTCGTCTAAAAAAAACGGTGATTTGTAAGGCCTGTTCCGCGGAGGTGGCGAAAGACTTTGCTTTCTGCCCGTCGTGCGGAGCAAAGCTGGAGAAGAACAGCGACTGCGCCGATTCCTGCGATTGCAATTCAAACGACGAATCCTGTTGCTGCGGAGATTCGCGCGGGTGCGACTGCGTTGAAGAAGATAATGACGACGGAAAAGATAACGAATAAAATATACTTGACAAACAGCCGCCATTAAAGGCGGCTGTT
>CATKFO010000045.1 GCA_949747515.1 uncultured Eubacteriales bacterium | reverse complement strand
TCTATCGCCTCGTCTACGGTTGAAAATAATTTACCGTCCGCCGCATGTAATCTGTCGATCACCTATTGCCTATCACCTATCGATTGTCCTACGATGTCAGATCTCCGGCTGTTTTTCTTTTTCAGTTTTTCGCGCGATTTCTTTCACAAGCTATAAGCGACCCTTCCCCATATACGAAACGTTTGCTGAAGTAAATTTCAGCTCGGAAAAAATATAAGCCCGCTTGACAAAGCGAAAAAATCATGTTATACTATTTTTATGGGACACGTCCCGGCGTTACCGCGCGCACAGAGAGAGGCGAGCGTTCAATTTGCGGCCCGAAAAACCGAGCGCAAAGACGAACGAGCTGCAAGCGCCTTCGCGCAGCCGTCGGAGATACCGCCCTGCCCGATCTAATTTATCGGACTTTAAACAAAATATAATTAAGTGAAAAGCTCGGGTGGAACCGTGCGGACCTTGATCCACACCCCGACAGCGCGTCTGTCAGGGTGATATGCCCTCAGACGAAGGGCATTTTTTAATGCCTTAATTTTCTGATTTTTTTGCGTCGGACGGCGCAAATCTCAAAGAAAGGTATGGTTATAAGCATGTTCAAAGTGAATTTTTGCGGTACGGGAAAATCAGTGAGCTTTGATTCCCCGATTTCCGTATACGACGCCGCGGCCGCGGCCGAGCTTGTCTCGAGGGAAATACTCGCGGCCGAAGTCAACGGAGAGATTAGAGGAATGACCTGCGTGTTAAACGCTGATTCCGACGTAAAGCTGCTCCGCTTTTCAGACGCGGAGGGCGCGCGCGTGTTCAGACATACGGCGTCCCATATTCTGGCGCAGGCCGTAAAGAAGCTTTATCCATCGGCGAAGCTTACTATCGGTCCCGCCATCGACGACGGATTCTATTATGACTTCGACGTTGAAACTCCGTTTACTCCCGACGATCTTACCGCTATTGAAGCCGAGATGAAGAAAATCGTTAAGGCCAATTATAAGCTTGAAAGATCGGAAATGCCGAGAGAAGACGCTATACGCGCCATGGAAGAAAAAGACGAGCCCTATAAGGCGGAACTTATCCGCGACCTTCCTGAGGACGCGGTAATCACCTTCTATACGCAGGGCGATTTCACGGATCTCTGCGCCGGCCCGCACCTTTTCTCCACCGGAGCCGTTAAGGCGTTCAAGCTGACATCATGCACGGGAGCTTATTGGAGAGGAAAATCCGAGAATAAAATGCTGTGCCGCGTTTACGGTACGGCGTTCCCCACGAAGGACGAACTGAAAGCTCATCTTGAAAAGCTTGAAGAAGCGAAAAAACGCGATCACAACAAAATCGGCCGTGAGCTCGGCTACTTTACCACCGTGGATACGCTCGGACAGGGCCTTCCCGTTCTTCTTCCAAAGGGAGCGAGAGTAGTTCAGAGACTTCAGCGCTGGATTGAAGACGAGGAAGAACGCCGCGGCTACCTTCTTACAAAAACTCCTCTCATGGCGAAACGGGAATTTTACAAGATATCGGGTCACTGGGATCACTACCTGGACGGAATGTTCATTATCGGAGATCCCGACGATTATTCGAAGGAGTGCTTTGCTCTTCGCCCTATGACCTGCCCTTTCCAATATCAGGTCTTCCTGAATAAAAAACGCTCTTACAGAGAGCTTCCCATGCGCCTTGGAGAAACGTCGACTCTTTTCCGCAACGAGGATTCCGGAGAAATGCACGGTCTGATACGGGTGCGCCAGTTTACCATATCCGAAGGACACCTTGTTCTTCGTCCAGATCAGCTTGCCGAAGAGTTCGGCGGATGTCTTGAGCTTGCGAAATACTGCCTTGAAACGGTCGGTCTTTGGGAGGACTGCTCTTTCCGCTTCTCTCAGTGGGATCCGAAAAATACGTCCAAGTATGAAGGAACTCCCGAGCAGTGGGATAAGGCTCAGTCCGTTATGGAAGAGCTCCTCGACCGATTCCTTGGACGTGAAAACTATACGGTGGGAATCGACGAAGCCGCTTTCTACGGTCCGAAGCTGGATATTCAGTGCAAAAACGTTTTCGGCAAGGAAGATACTATCGTCACAATACAGATAGATATGCTGCTCGCCAAGAAATTCGGCATGGAGTACGTCGACTCCAACAACCAGATGGTGACTCCGTATATAATTCACCGTACGTCCCTCGGCTGCTACGAGCGTACTCTCGCCCTGATGCTTGAAAAATACGCCGGAGCCCTGCCGCTGTGGATCTCTCCGAATCAGGTAACGATTATTCCTGTTTCAGCCGCGTTCAGCGACTACGCCGAAGAGGTTCGCAGCCGTCTGGCGGCCGCCGGAATTCGCGCCGAGGCTGATCTGGGCACGGACACCATGAAGTACAAGATACGCGCGGCTCAGCTTGAAAAGACCCCGTATATCGTTATCGTAGGAGAAAACGAGATGAACGCGGGTACGGTGTCGGTCAGAGCTCGCAAAGAAGGCGAAGGCGGAGTTATGTCGGTTGAGGAATTTAAGGAAAAATTGCTTCGCGAAATTGAAACAAAAGCAAAATAAACAAGATCCGCATGAAGATTCGGGGGCGAGGCGTTTTTGCCTGCGCTCCCGTATCCTTTTATTCGGGATTGCAGAATTTTCTCCTTTGGGAACGTGATATGAAATATAAAAAAGTTATAAGCGGAATTTTTTTAAGCCGACCAAACAGATTTATTGCAAAGGTTTCCGTCGACGGCGAGGAAGAGACCGCGCACGTTAAAAACACGGGACGCTGCCGCGAACTTCTCCTGCCTGGAACGGAAGTATTTCTATACGATTCTTACGCCGGTTCTGAAAAAGGCGCGTCGGCGCGAAAGACGCGGTATGATCTGATCGCGGTAAGAAAAGAGCGCGATGGAAAAAGTCCTCTTTTGATAAATATGGACTCGCAGGTTCCTAACGACGCTGTAGAGGAATGGATTCGAAGCGGAAACGGCAGAACGTTTTTCGGCGCCGGAGCTTCAATTCGCCGTGAAGTTAAATACGGGGCCTCTCGCTTTGATTTTCACATAGAATCCGGCGAAAGGAAAATATTTCTCGAAGTGAAAGGATGTACGCTGGAAGAAAACGGAGTCGTAATGTTTCCGGACGCCCCTACGGAACGGGGAGTTAAGCACGTGCGCGAGCTCATAGAAAGCGTGCGCGAAGGCTACGAGGCTTATCTGCTTTTCGTAATACAGATGAAGGGGATAAATTCGTTTCATCCCAACGACCGCACGGATCCCGCTTTCGGAGCCGCGCTGAGGCTGGCGTATGCCTCCGGAGTGCGCGTAGTCGCAGTCGACTGTCTCGTCGAACCGGATTCCATAATTCTTTCCGAGCAAATTCCCGTAATTTTATAAACCGGACAATACGCGTCAGCCGCTGTTCCGTCATTCATAATCTTAGTGATCTCAGGGACTCGGGCGTTTATCAGCGAGCAAAGACACGGCGTTAAAGCGACCGGCCGCTACGGAAAATTTAACGCTTCGCCTATATAAACGCATCAAAATAAGGTTTGCTGTTTCAGCAAAAGTTCCCGCGAAATTATATAAGCAAAAAAAGAAAGAGCCGCTGTCAGCCCTTTCTTTTTTAGTTTTAGTTGTAAGTTTCTATGGTGCGGAGAAGCTGAGCTATGTGTCTGTTTGCCATACGCGCAGACGGTCCGTAAGAGGAAGAAAGATTCTGCGTCTTTCCGATAGCGTTATTGTCGATTACTTTAACCACGGCGGCGTCTCCGTCTCCTCCCCAGTGATAGGTATCGGCGAGGTCAAGCATTTTCGCGTGATAAAGCAAGTCGAGCATTTCCTTTGATTCAAGGTCGTAAACGCTTCCCTTTACTAAAGCTTCGTCGTAAAACGCGGGCTCGAGATACTTCTCAGACAAGGCGGCCATCGCTTCGGTAACGTATCCCACCATTGTCTCGTCCTTTACGTTAGCGGGAACAAAATATCCGCTGACCGACCATGCGCTGGAAAGAGCAACGTAATTTTTCTGAGAAGCGTCTCGTTTCGGCATAGGAAGGATTCCGAACTCAACGTCGTAGTTTCTCATCTCGGCCGCTCTGTCCATACCGACGGCCCAGAAAAGGGTTTTTCCGTCCGTAAATACTTCTCTGTTGTCGGGCATATCGCCGCCGTTTGAATATGAATAATTCGTCGGAATCGTATAGTTAAACGTTATAGAAGAATCTCCAAGCAGTTTTGCAATGCTTTCGATATAGCTTGTTGCTTCCGCTGAAAGGCTTTCGGGGACGACAGGTTTGCCTTCACTGTCTCTTTCAGAAACGGTGAAGCCGCCGCCGGCGTAAAATCCAAGTCCGTTTGAGCTGCCCACCATGTAGCGGTAAACGTCTCCGCCGGCCGGGATTTTCGACGCGATTTCATTCATTTTATCAAGAGTCCACTCTCCTGCCTTAACAATCGCATAAGGATCGTCGACGCCGTAATCTTCAACGATCTTTTTATTGAACAAAAGCGCGGCCGGGTCGCCGTAATGCGAGGGATTTATCTTTCCTGTGAGGAAGAATAGATGTCCTCCGACGGAAAGCTGATCTTCAATATCGTTGAGCCACCAGCTATTGTCAAAATCAAAGCCTTCGATGTTGTCGACGGTACTCAGAACTTTCTGATTGAGCATTACCTGACCGCAGGTCATAAGGTTTCCCTCTACAAGGCTGTATGTATTAAGTCCGCCGTTAACGTCGTTGAACACTTTTTCCGCAGTAGGAACTCCCGCTCCGTCGTTATCCCCGGGGTCAACGTTTTCATTATCTATATCGATATTAAACGCGGATTCCAAATCAAGCTGTCTTCTGTATAGGGCGTCGTTCTTAGGTTCGCCCGTAATTTCTTCGTTTACAGGGAATCCCTGCTCTTCGCGGCCTATTATATTGAAGACCGCTCCGTCGAAATTATGCTCGGCTGAAAGAGACTTAACGTAGCTGTCAATATAAGCAAAATCATCTTCTCCGGCGTCTCCGCCGCCCGAGCCGCCTCCCGTTGTAGAAGAAGCGGAACTCGCCGGCTTCTTCTTGTCTTGCTCATTATCTCCGCAGGCCGTCAGCGCCGACGCCAAAATAACGGCTGCGAGAATTGATGCGAAAACTCTTTTTTTCATGTTGTTTTTTCCTTTCAGTATATAATATTTTTTTTAATCTTAAAATATACTCAAAAGTCGTTTCATTAGTTTATCAGTCTAAAAGTGTCAATCGTAGCTTCCGATTATCTTAATAAGGGAGCTGATACCCCTATTTGCTATACGAGCGTTTCCTCCGTACGCAGAGGCAAGGTTGTGAGACACGCCCATAATATTATTTTCTATAAGCTTTGCGATCGGTTCGTCAGACGAGCCAAAACGATATGTGTCGACAAGGTCGAGAACCTTTGTATGATATATAATATCAAGCATCTCCTTTGATTCGCCGTCATATACGCTTCCCTTTATGAGAGCCTTGTCATAGTACGTCGATTCAAGATACTTTTCAGAAAGAGCCGCCATCGCCTCCGCGACATATCCTACCATAGCCTCGTCTTTTACATGGTACGGTACAAAAAATCCGCTTACTCCCCACGCGCCCTCATAGCTGATATAGTTCTCCTGAGCTGAATCCCGCTTCGGCATAGGAAGAATACCAAACTCTACGTCGTATTCTCTCATATATGAAGCGTCTCCCATTCCGGTAGACCAGAACAGCGCGTTATTACCCGCGAACATCTCGCTTTTCTTAGGCATATCCTCTGACGAGGCGTACGAGTATCTTTCGTGTAGATCGTAGTTAAACGAAATAGACGTGTCGCCGAGTACGCTTGAAACCTTTTCGATATATCCCACAGCCTCGGCAGAAAGACTTTCCGGTACGATCGGATCTCCCGACTCGTTCCTAGAAGACAAGGTATATCCTCCGCCAATATAATATCCGAGTCCGTCCGTCGCCTCTCCCATATACCTATAAACTCCGCTGCCGGCCGGGATTTTCGACGCGATTTCCGCCATTTTATCAAAAGTCCACTCGCCGTTCTTGACCAGCTCGTACGGGTCGTCAATGTTATAGTCCTCTACAATTTTTTTGCTGAATAGAATAGCCGCGGGAGCCTCATAATATGATTTTGCAATCTTTCCAGTCAGGAAAAACAGTTTGCCTCCAATGCCTAACTGCTCTTCAATGTCGTTAAGCCACCAACCGCGTTCAAGATCAAGGCCCTCTATATTATTCACAGGTTTCAAGGCCTTTTGGTTTAGCATCACCTGACCGCAGGTCATAAGGTTGCCGTCCACAAGGTCGTAAGACGTTAGTCCGGCGTTAACACTAGTAATTACCTTTTGAGCCGTAGGAGCGCCCGGGCCGTCGTAATCCCCGGAATCAACGTTTTCATTACTAATTTTAATATTGAACGCCGCTTCGAGAGCCTGCTGCCTGCTAAAAAGCGCGTCGTTTTCAGGATTTCCGATCATTTCTTCAAATTCCGGGAATCCCGCCTTACTCCGCCCGATTACGGTAAACGTCGCTCCGCCGAAATCGTTATCCGCCGCAAGCGACGCGACGTATTCGTCTATGTAAGTGAAATCGTTTGGAGTTTCAATATCGCTTCCTCCCGACGTACTTTCCAAAGGAGAAGTTTGAACGTCCGGATTTTTCGTCTCCCCGCATGATAACAAAGACGCAGAAAGCATAAAGGAGACAAGAATAATCGCTGCAACTTTATTTTTCATGATATACACGCCTTTCCTTGGATAAATAAGTCTATAAGTTCCTTCTAAAAAAAATCAAATTATTTGAAATCCTTTTCGTAATTTTCAATTTGCTTCATAATTTGTCCTATTTGGCGCTTTGAAACGCGCGCTGCCGACGGGTAAGCCGAGGAGAGATTCTCCCGTTTTCCGGACGCGTTATCGTCGATAATATTTACAATCGCTCCGTCTCCTTCGCCGCCAAGCTGGAAGGTGTCCGCCAGATCAAATTTTTTCGAATGATAGATTAAATCTAAAACGTCCTTTGATTCCGCGTCGTAAACGCTTCCCTTAAGCAAAGCTCTATCATAGAACGCCGGCTCAAGATATTTTTCTGATAAAGCGGCCGTCGCTTCGACAACGCAGCCGGTAACCGTTTCGTCCTTTACGTTAATCGGAACGAACACGCCGCATACGTTCCACGCGCTCGCCATACTGACATAGTCCTTCTGGGCCGAATCTTTTTTGGGAATGGGAAGAATGCCGAATTCTACGTTGTAATCTCTCATTTCGACGGCTCTGCCCATAACGTCGGTCCAAAAAAGAGCTCCGCCCTTCTCAAATACGACCTCGTCGTTTTCCATACTACCGTTATATACCGTGTTCTTCAACTTGTAATTATATGTAACTGAGGTGTCGGAAAATATACGGGACAGCTTTTCTATATAATCCGCGGCGTCCGATGAAAGCTGGTCCGGAACATAAGGAACGCCGTCGGCTCCACGTTCAGATATGGAAAAGCCTCCCCCATAATAATATGCGAGTCCGTCGGGATGCGCGATCATATATCTGTATATACCGCTGCCCGACGGTATTACAGAAGCAAGCTCCAGCATTTTATCAAGAGTCCATTCGCCGTCGCGGACAAGCGGATACGGATCTTCCATAGCATAATCGGCGGCCAGCTTTTTGCTGAACAAAATGGCGGAGGCGTCGCTGTAATGGGTAGCCGATATTTTTCCCGTAAGGCCGAAAAGCCGACCGCCGAGAGAAAGCTGCGCCTCTATATCGTTAAGCCACCAGTCCCGTTCAAGATCGACGCCCTCCATATCGTCCACCGAGCGTATCGTTCCCCGACTGAGCATAAGTCTTCCGCAGATCATAATATTCCCGGCGACCAAATCGAAAGAGTTGATTCCCGAGGATACGTCGTCGTATACCTTGTCGGCTATAGGGATATCGGGCCCGTCGTATTCTCCCTGCTCAACGTGGACAGGTTCCATCTTAATATTGAATAAATTCTCGATTTCCCTCTGTCTGTTGAACAGCGCGTCGTTTTCCAAATTTCCCGTCAATTCGTCTTCCGTCGGGAAAGTATTTCTCCGATCGCCAACTACGACAAAGCTTTTTCCGCCGAAATCTCGTCCGGATGCGAGCGCGCCGACATATTCGTCAATATAATTAAATTTGCCTTCGCCGTCCGTAGTTTGAATAGAGGCGGCGCCTCCCTTCGCCGTATCCTCCGAAAAAACGTTTTTTTCAGTTTTTCCGCAAGAAACCATAGCGAAGCTAAGAGACGCCGCCGTAATCAGTACGGCGAGGAACAATGAAGCCGTGCTGTTTTTCATACAAATTCTCCGTTTAGATCGTTAGAATCAGAAAACGCGTAGAATAGTAGTGTTATTTTTATTTGTAGCCTTCAACAAGTTTTAAAAGCAAGCTGATATTTCTGTTTGCTATACGAGCGTTTCCGCCGTACGCGGAAGCAAGATTTGCGCTGAAGCCAATAGCGTTGTTGTCGATAAGCTTAACGACCGGCTGACCGGAAGTGCCCCACTGATATGTGTCGGCCAGATCGATCACGCCCGAGTGATAGATAATGTCAAGCATTTCCTTTGACTCCTGGTCGTAAACGCTTCCCTTTACAAGAGCTCTATCGTAATAGGTAGGTTCGAGATACTTCTCGGAAAGAGCGGCCATAGCCTCTGTAACATAGCCGACCATTTCCTCATCGTTCAAATTATAGGGGACAAAGAATCCGCTTACTCCCCACGCGCTTTCAAATCCGATATAATTCTCCTGAGAAGCGTCGCTTTTCGGAACGGGAATTATACCAAACTCAACATCCTTTTCTCTCATATCCGAAGCCGTGCCCATTCCCGTTGACCAGAAGAGAATTTTGTTATCGGTAAATATATCTTCGGGTTCATAGCTTGAAGACATGTCGTTGCTGCTGGTATATCCATATTTTTCAGGCAGCGCGAAGTTATAGGTAATAGACGTGTCTCCAAAAACGCCGGCAAGTTTTTCAATGTAAGCCGTAGCTTCTGATGAAAGGCTGTCCGGTACCACGGGTTTACCGTCCGCGTCTCTTGCAGACACGGTAAAACCGCCGCCTTCAAAAAATCCGAGACCGTCCTGAGTGGACATCATATACCGATAAACTCCGCTGCTCGCGGGAATTTTTGAAGCGACTTCAGCCATCTTGTCAAAGGTCCATTCGCCGGACTTTACAAGAGCGTATGGGTCTTCAATGTCATAGTCGAGAACAAGCTTCTTGTTGAAAAGAATTGCTCCGGGGCTTCCGTAGAACGAGTCGGCAATCTTACCTGTAAGGAAGAAAAGTCTTCCGTTGATACCGAGCTGTCCTTGTATATCGTTGAGCCACCAGCTGCGCTCAAAGTCAAAACCTTCCATGTCGTCTACGGGACGGATAGCTTTTTGGTTAAGCATTACCTGACCGCAGGTCATAAGGTTGCCTTCAACCAAATCGTAAGTATTAAGTCCCGAGCTTACAGACTGGAAAACCTTTTCGGCCGTAGGAGCTCCGGCTCCGTCGTTGTCACCAGGATCAACGTTCTCGTTGCTGATCGTTATATTAAACGCAGCTTCAAGATCCTTCTGTCGATTGAACAGAGCGTCGTTTTCCGGGTCTCCCGTCAGCTCTTCATCTTTTGGAAAGCCGCGTTCTTCACGGCCAACTATAGTGAAGGTGGCTCCGTTATAAGTGTGTCCCGTAGAAAGAGACGAGACATACTCGTCGATATACGAGAAATCTTTCTCTTCCTTTCCTGGAATCGTCGTCGAGGTCGTCGGCTTCTTTGTAGACGCGGACGTAGACGCGGGCTTTTTTTCTTCTCCGCATGACGCGAGGAGAGTGGTAAGCATCAACAATACGAGAAGTATTGACGTCAGCTTTTTCATATTATTTTTCTCCTTTATATAATAAATTTTGAGAACAACGTTATTAGAGCCTTATCAGCCCAAGTTTGCAGAGCCTCCTGCCGCGAGCGTTTTCGCAACCTCGACTCCGTCGATTTCCTGAACGCTCTTGTTCTGGTGTACCGCCAGATAAGCCGCTACTCCCGCGGCC
>CATKFO010000044.1 GCA_949747515.1 uncultured Eubacteriales bacterium | reverse complement strand
GTAGGCGATTCGCTTTATCTAAGGGGCACAACTATTTCCAATCCTACTAAATATAGAAGACTTGCCGATGAGGACAACGAACAATTTTATTAAATCATTGCCGGAAGTAAAGGAAACCTATACTATCAGAGAAGTTGCCGCATGATCGAAGGGCAATACGGCGCGGAAACTTTCAAAAAATTTTTTGGAGTGTAAACAAGGAAAGGAGGCGATAAGAGAATGCAGAACAACCTACAAACGTTCAGTAACGCAGAATTCGGCGAGATACGCACCGTTGTAATCGACGATATTCCTTACTTTATCGGTAAAGACGTGGCGGCTGTTCTCGGATATCGAAATACGCGCGACGCGTTGTCAAAACGTGTAGACGATGAAGATAAAATGAATGGAGTAGCAGTTTGCGACTCCACGGGTCGGGAACAAAAACCCGTGCTTATAAATGAAAGCGGGCTATACAGTTTGATTCTGACCAGCAAGCTTCCCTCGGCTAAAGAATTCAAACGGTGGGTAACGTCAAGCGTGCTGCCGATGATTCGTAAGACGGGTGTTTATGCTTCTGGGACCGCCCTAAAAAACGGAGATACCGTCACGCCTATGAGACTGCTTTCACCCGATGATTATCTATCTGCGGCGAGACTTATTGCAAACTGTAAAAATGAAAGATTAAGCATAGTACTCGCTCTACTCTCTAAGGGTGGGTGGGACATACCGCAAATAACTGATCGGCGTCTTGGGCGTCCCGATACCTCGGATATTGCTGAACGCATTAAAAGAACAAGAGAAGCGACGGGTATGAGCTTGCCGGATCTTAGCCGAATAAGCGGCGTTAGCGTCGAAGTTTTGCGCTCATACGAAACGGGCAGACGATTTCCAAAACAAGAAAGATACGCGTCTCTGGTTATGCTGCTCGACAGTATTGAAGATGAAGAAGCGGAGGACAAATGAGTTATGAAATGGCAAATAGCACGCCGGCGCAGTAAGCCGTATTACCGCACCTGCCCGGATTGCGGCGCAAACCTTGATCCCGGTGAAAAATGCGACTGTCAACCAAATAAAATTTATATAAACAAGGAGGCTAACGCCAATGTTAGAAATGAAAGTAACAATCACAGCTGCCACAGACCTTATGGCAGTACTCAACAACCTTGCCGCCGCACTTGACCGTGCGAACATCAACCGCACTGGGATGATGACTGTTGCAGCCCACGGCGCTATTGGCGCAGATGTTAAAGACGCACAGCCCTCAACACCTACGGCGCCGGAAAACCTTACCCCTGCACCGGTAGCGACACCCGCCCAGACGGCAACCACGATTGCCCCCACGGTCCCTGTTGCCGCTCCTGCCCCCGCCGTAACACCCGCGGCTACTGTGGCGCAGGCTCCCACCATCCCGACATCTGCACCGAAGTACACGCTTGACATGATTGCAACCGCAGGCTCGGCGCTTATTGACGCCGGAAAGATGGATCAGCTTATGCAGCTACTTAGCAAGTTTGGCGTTGCAAGCCTTACAGAGCTTGCCCCCGAAAACTACGGAGCCGTTGCAAATGAATTAAGAGCTCTGGGCGCAGCAATTTAAGGGGGTGGGATAACAATGCCAACACCGGAAAAACACGCTCTGCTGTCGGCTTCTTCCGCTTCGCGGTGGCTTAAGTGCACCGCCGCCCCTCGCTTTGAGGAGCAATTCCCGGAAAACACATCGGAATATGCGGAGGAAGGCCGTCTGGCTCACGCTATATGCGAATTGAAAGTTATCAAGCATTTTACTACGGCCGTTACTCCGCGTACCTTTACCACACGTCTTAACAAGCTAAAGAAAGATCCGCGTTATACACCGGAAATGGATAAAACGTCTGATCTGTACCGAGATCATCTCACAGAAAAAGCCATGCAGTACGATATTAAACCCGCCGTAGCGGTGGAAGTACGCGTGGATTTTGACGAATACGTACCGGACGGTTTCGGGACCTGCGACTGCGTTATGATTGGCGGCGACACATTAAACATTACCGATTACAAACATGGTAAAGGCGTGCCTGTATCGGCCGAAAACAACCCGCAAATGCGACTTTACGCCCTTGGGGCCTTAAAAAGATATAAACCCGTTTACGGGGATTGTATCAAAAATGTGTGTATGACGATAGATCAGCCTCGCATACAGGACGAGCCAAGCAGCGAAACTATAACCGTTGAGGAACTGCTTGCTTGGGGTGAAAGCATTAAACCAATTGCCGCAAAAGCGTATATGGGACTTGGATCGTTTTGCCCTGGCGAGCACTGCCGTTTTTGTAGGGGCAAGGCGCAATGCCGTGCCCGTGCAGACCAAAACACCGCCCTTGAGGAATTTAAGGATTGCGTGCCGCAAAACGGCGATAAGACGCCTCTTTTTGGGCAGGGCGTTCTTACCGATGAGGAAATAGGCGATCTGCTTATAAGGGGCAAAGAGCTTGTAAAGTGGTACGGCGACCTTGAGGAATACGCCCTCGTATCTATTCTTAAAGGCGGTACAATTCCTGGCTGGAAAGCTGTTGCCGGAAGGAGCAACCGCACCTTTACAGATACGGACGCCGCCCTTAACGCCGCTATGGATGCCGGGTATGATAAATCAATTCTGTATGACCTCAAGCCCAAAACGCTTACGGAGCTTGAAAAACTTATGGGCAAAACAGAATTTGCGGACAAGCTCGGCAGTTTTGTGGTAAAGCCCCTCGGCAAGCCAACCCTTGCGCCGCTTACGGATAAACGGGAGGCATATACTCCCGCCGCGGCGGACTTTGCTGAGGTGTTGAGCAATGGCTGAAACAATTTATCTGCTCGACGGCAGTAGGGAAATAGTGTTTACAGAAAAAGATGTTTTTATCGAACGTCTTATTCGTGAAAAACTCGGTGATGATGCCGCCCGCTTTGTTTCCGAATACATAAAGGAAATTAAAGAGGAGGCAGAATATGCCTTGGGATAAAAATAATTGAATTTAAGGAGATCAACGATTATGTATCAGAACATTGCAACCAAAGTTTTAACTGGTGAAGTTAGGCTTTCTTATGTCAACCTTACCGCCCCCAGAGCTCCCCAGCAAGGCGGCGAGCCCAAGTACAGCGTTACGCTGCTTATCCCCAAGACCGATGCCGCAACCATTGCCAACATCAACGCCTCTATTAAGGCGGCGTATGAGGACGGCGTAAGCAAGAAATGGGGCGGCGCGCATCCGCAACCCAAAGTAATTCTGCACGATGGCGACGGATTACGCCCTTCTGGTTTACCCTTTGGCGAGGAGTGCAAAGGCTGCTGGGTGATTACCGCATCCACCAAGAACAAGCCGCAGGTTGTCGGCATTGATAATCTCGACTGCGAGCTTGCCCCCTCGGATATTTACAGCGGCATGTACGCCCGTGTCACGATTAACTTTTTTGCTTATGACACCGCGGGAAGCAAGGGCGTTGGTTGTGGCCTCGGCAACGTGCTTAAAACCCGTGACGGCGAGGCTCTTGCCGGCGGCGCATCCGCAGCCAGCGACTTTGAGGGGCTCGGTCAGAGTTATGCCGCGCCCTCTGCCGTTCCCGGCTATCCGCAGGCGCATCCCACTGCTCCGGCTTTCCAGCCGCAGTATAACCCTGTTGTACAGCCGCAGGCATCTACACAGCAATCAACCCGCCCCGCAGTCAACCCAATCACTGGGCAGCCGTGGTGATGGCATATCTTAAAGGCTTGGTTTAGAAACAAATTCACGAAAAGGAGGTAAAGCGTATGGATCATTTAAGTATTGACCTTGAAACATATTCAAGTGTGCCGATACAAAAAGCCGGCGCTCAAAAGTACATAATGAGCCCCGACTTTGAGATCCTCCTCTTTGCCTATTCCCTCAACGGTGCGGAGCCGGTGTGCTGTGATTTTGCTCAAGGCGAAACGCTCCCGGGGTGGGTTGCAGAGGCTTTGCTTGATCCGCAGTGCTTAAAACACGCATACAACGCGCCCTTTGAGTGGGGCTGCCTGTCCCGGTATATGGGCAGGCAGCTGCCACCGGCGCAGTGGCGGTGCACAATGTTCCACGGGTTGTATGCAGGCTATACGGCGGGCTTGGATGCCACAGGCAGGGCGTTAGGGTTGCCGGAGGATAAGCGTAAACTGAACACCGGCAAAGCTCTTATACGCTATTTCTGCGTACCGTGCGCCCCATCAAAGGCAAACGGCGGCAGAACGCGGAACTACCCGCGCCACGCGCCAGAGCGTTGGGAGTTATTCAAAGAGTACAACCGCCAAGATGTAGTTACAGAAATGGAAATTGAGCGCAGGCTTTCGGCGGTAACCGTGCCGGATTTTGTGCAAAAGGAATGGGAAACCGATCTTATTATCAACAGCCGAGGCGTTGCCATTGATATGGGGATGGTAGAGGGCGCGCTTGAACTTGGCAGGGAGGTCCGTAACACGCTCACTGCCGAGGCTGTGAGCATATCCGGGTTAAGTAACCCCAACAGCGTAAAGCAGCTTGCCTCTTGGCTTGAAACCGAAACGGGCGAGAAAATAAACGGGCTTTGCAAGGACAACGTTGCCAAAATGCTTGCTCGTGACGATAACAGTCCGGATGTACAGCGTATGCTTGAGCTCCGGCAGGAGCTTGGAAAAACAAGCACAAAAAAATATGATGCCATTGAGCAAGCCGTATGCCAGGATGGGCGTGTGCGTGGGCTCTTACAGTTTTACGGCGCCAACCGCACAGGTCGGTGGGCGGGGCGTTTGGTGCAGGTGCAAAACCTGCCCCGAACCTATACTGAGCCTTTGGAGCTTGCCCGTGACCTTGTAAAAGGGCGTAAGCTGGATGCCTTAAAGTGCATTTACGGTAGCGTGCCGGACACGCTCTCACAGCTGATACGCACCGCGTTTATCGCCGCACCCGGTAATGTGCTGATTGATGCCGATTTTTCGGCCATTGAGGCTCGTGTTATTTCCTGGCTTGCCGGTGAGGAGTGGAGGCTTGAAGTTTTTCGCACCCACGGCAAAATATACGAGGCATCAGCCTCGCAGATGTTCGGCGTGCCCATTGACCTTATAAAAAAGGGCAACCCCGAATATGCACTCCGGCAAAAAGGTAAGGTTGCAGAGCTTGCCCTCGGCTACCAAGGCAGCACCAGCGCACTTATCAATATGGGTGCGCTTGATATGGGCATACCGGAGGAGGATCTGCCCGATATTGTGAGCCGTTGGCGCGATGCCAATAAACGCATAAGGGATCTGTGGTACAAGGTGGATGCCGCCGCCGTGCAGGTTATCACCCAAGGCGGCAGCGTTGGCGTAAGATGCCTTATACTTTCACACGAATGGGATGCAAACCAAGGCGCCGACTATATGACAATAACACTGCCAAGCGGCAGAAAACTGTTTTACAATGCCCCGCAAATAGGCGTAAACCAATGGGGCAACCCCTCAATATCGTATATGGGTATGGACCAGACCACAAAGAAATGGAAACGCATCGAAACCTACGGCGGCAAGCTCGTGGAGAACTGTGTACAAGCTATCGCCCGTGACTGTCTGGCGCAGGCTATTGAACGCCTGGAGGCGGCAGGGCTGCCGGTTATATTCCACATACACGATGAGGTAGTTATTGACACAAAACCGTTTGCGAACAGTGAGGAAATGCTTGCAAAAACGGTTGAAATAATGAGCCGCCCCATCCCGTGGGCGCCAGGTTTGCCCCTCGGCGCCGATGGCTGGGTTGGTAAATTCTTTAAGAAAGATTAGTAGGCACGGCCATGCAGTATAAGTGTTGAAATTTATAGCCAATGAGGCCGGGTTTGACGTTGTAAACCGCATTGAACTGCGGGACCGTAACACCGGCAGGCTTTTCAAATAGATTAAGCCCCCCCCGTGGGGAGTGGGCGGTAAGGAGTAACCGCTATGCAAAACAACCGAAAAATAGCCATAGCCTCCGGTGCAAGCAGGCGTGCAACCGTATGGATCACGCAAACGCTTATGGTATCGGAGTTATGGGAAAAACTAAAAGTGCCGGCAAGAGGCACTGAAACGCTTGCAGAATACCTAAACCTTAAAAAAGCCCAACAGGACGAACTCAAGGATATAGGCGGTTTTGTCGGCGGTACATTGAACGGAACACGCCGCAAGGCAAACAATGTTGCCGGGCGTGATATTATCACCCTTGACCTTGACAACATCCCCGCAGGGCATAAAGACGATGTGCTCCGCAGGGTGGATGCCCTGGGTTGCGGGTACTGCGTGTATAGCACCCGTAAGCATCAACCGGCGACACCCCGTCTGCGTGTGCTTTTTCCGCTTGACAGGACCGTAACGACAGACGAATACGAGCCTCTGGCCCGTAAAGCCGCTGAATACATAGGGCTTGAATTTGCCGATCCCACAACCTTTGAGCCCAGTCGTCTTATGTACTGGCCGAGCTGCTGCCGTGATAGTGAGTATGTGTATATTGTGGGCGATAAACCTTTTTTATCCGCCGACGGCTTGCTTGCACTTTATGCTGATTGGCATGATATGACACAGTGGCCCGCCCTGCCGGGGCGGGCGCAGTTTACCAAGTTGGCGGTAAAGCAAGGCGATCCGGAGGGCAAAAACGGCGTTGTAGGCGCCTTTTGCCGCGCCTATGATATACAGCGCGCCATGGACGAGCTGCTCCCCGGTATCTATGAGCCGGTTGACAGTATGCCCGGCAGATATACATACCTCGGAGGCTCTACCACCGGCGGCGCCGTGCTGTATGACGACGGCAAATTTTTATACAGCCACCACGCAACGGATCCTTGCGGCGGCCGCCTTGTAAACGCCTTTGACCTTGTGCGCCTTCATAAGTACAGCGATAAAGACGATACCGCCGCTCCTGGCTCCCCTACCAACCGACTGCCCTCGTTTACGGCAATGCGTGAGTACGCCTGCGGGCTTGCCGATGTTGCCGCCCTTATAAGTAAGGAACGATATGAAAGCGCTGTAAAGGACTTTGAGGGCATTACTGCGGATGAGAGCGAGGAGCCAGAGAATTGGATGGCTTTGCTTGAAAAGAACTCTCAAACGGGTGCGGTAAAAGCAACCATCGACAATGTGCGTATTATCCTGGAGCACGATCCCCTGCTCAAAGGCAAGTTTGCCCTCAACGAATTTGCCGGCCGTGGCGAGGTACTCGGAGCCCTGCCGTGGGATAATCGAAACAAACGCCGTTTGTGGGATGATAACGACAATGCGGGCTTGTATTGGTATCTACAAAAAACGCACGGAATTAAAGGCAGAGGCGACATTGACAGTGCGCTGATGCTCCATTCCAACACGCACGCCTTTAACGATGTAAAGGACTACCTGGGGGGCTTGCAGGGCAAGTGGGATGGCGTACCACGTCTGGACAGCCTTTTTATAGACTATCTCGGAGCCAAAGACACCGCCTATAATCGAGCCGTAACCCGTAAGGCGTTTACCGCCGCTGTTGCCCGTGCTATGACACCCGGCTGCAAGTATGACAATATGGTTATTCTGGCGGGTTCGCAGGGCATCGGCAAAAGCACCCTTTTAGATAAAATGAGCCGTGGGTGGTTTAACGACAGCATACGCACCTTTGAGGGTAAAGAGGCATCCGAGCTTTTGCAGGGTGTTTGGCTTGTGGAGGTATCGGAGCTTGATGCTTTCCGACGCACCGATGTAAGCCGCATTAAGCAGTTTTTGAGCCTCCGTGCGGATCGTTTCCGCGCTGCTTATGGGCGTAATGTTAAGGAACTGCCACGCACCTGCGTCTTTTTCGGCACCACCAACACCGACGAATACTTGCAGGACACCACGGGCAACCGCCGCTTTTGGCCGATAGACACCGGCGAACAGAAGCATACCAAAAGCGTATGGCGCGACCTCGATCCGGAAATAGATCAGCTGTGGGCAGAGGCGTATGTGCGTTGGCAGGCGGGCGAGCCGCTTTACTTATCCGGCGACATTGAGGATGCCGCCAAGGAAAAGCAAGAGGAACACAGGGAGGCATCCAGCCGCGAGGGTATCGTGCGTGAATTTATGGATCGACCGGTGCCGGACGATTGGAGCAAGTGGCCGCTTGACGAGCGGCGTATGTTCTGGGGCGGCGTAACAATGGGCGCCGACAGCTTACACCTTGTTCCCCGTGACCGCATTTGCGCGCTTGAGGTTTGGTGCGAGGCTTTCGGAGGCAGCGCGAAAGACATGAAAAACACAGACACCAGAGAACTTAACGCCATAATGGCGGTTACGCCGGGCTGGCAAAAATCTACCGGCGTCCTGCATTTTGGCCCATACGGTACGCAAAGGGGCTTTATAAAATCTAACAATTAGCTTCTAACAATCTGTTTTTCGGGCAGAAATGTTAGAAACATTCTAACAATCGAAAAACCGAATTGTTAGACAAATGTTAGACGAAAAACCCGCGTAAAATAAGGACTTTTATTACTTTTCTAACATTCTAACATTTTTTCTTATAGAGTATAAAATTAGAGAGTTAGAGAGTAAAATAACGCTCTAAACCGCCTGATGTGCGCATATATACGCGCGCGCGTTAGAAAGTTAGAAAAGGAGAAAAACGATGCTTGAAAAAACTGTTGAAAAAGAATTGTGCGACCGGGTAAAAAACGAGCTTGGCGGCTGGGCGTTAAAGTTTGTAAGCCCTGGGCAAAACGGCGTACCGGATCGCATTGTGCTTGTGCCGTATGGGCGTATATATTTTGTGGAAACAAAGGCGCCTGGTAAAAAGCTGCGTAAGTTGCAAACGTATGTTTGCGGTTTGATAAAGCGGTTAGGTTTTAAGGTGCTGCTGATAGACACCAAGGAAAAGGTGGAGGCTTTCGTAAGGGAGGTGCAAACGGGTGGAATATAAACCGCATAATTACCAAGCGTACTGTATTGAGCGTATCGTAAATGATCCGGCGGTTGGGTTGTTCCTCCGTCCGGGTTTGGGCAAAACCTCAATAACGCTTTCGGCAATAAACATTTTGAAATACTTTAAGTGGAACATTGCAAAGGCTTTGGTTGTAGCGCCCAAAAAGGTTGCGGAGGGCACCTGGAGCAAGGAGGCAAACAAGTGGGATCACTTAAAGCATCTGCGTGTGGTTACGGTCCTGGGATCGTCTGCAAATCGTATAAAGGCGCTTAACACCCCTGCGGATGTGTATGTTATAAACCGTGAAAATATACCCTGGCTGGTTGAATACTACCAGCAGGCGTGGCCGTTTGATATGGTGGCGCTTGACGAAAGCACGAGCTTTAAGAACGGCCAAAGCAAACGCTTTAAGGCAATGAAACTTGTTAGGCGTTTTTGCAAAAAGGTTGTGCTACTTACCGGTACGCCGTCCTCCAAAGGGCTTATGGATCTGTGGGCGCAGATTTATTTGCTTGACGAGGGCGCACGGCTGGGCAAGAATATAACACAATTCCGCACACGGTACTTTGATGCCAATACACACGGCGGGCATTTTACCGACTACAAGCCGAAAGAGGATGCCGAGGCGGCCGTGCTTAAAGCCATAAGTGATATTTGCGTATCAATGAAAGCCGAGGACTACCTGGAGTTACCTGCTTGTATCGAGCACGATGTTCCCATAGTGCTTGACGATAAGACAATGAAAGCGTACAAGCAGTTTGAGCGTGATCTGCTGCTTACCATTGACGAGGACACTATAACCGCCAATACCGCCGGAGTACTTACCGGCAAGCTGTTACAGTTTTGCAGCGGCGCTATGTATGACAATGACCGCAAAGCCGTACATATTCACGATTGCAAAATTGAGGCTTATATGGAACTTTTGGAAAGCCTAAACGGTGAGCCTTGTATTACATTTTACGGCTACCAGCACGATAAGGATCGCATCCTTGCAGCCCTTGAAAAAACAAAGCTGCGTGTGTGCGTGTATAAAGGCACCGAGGACGAGGATGCCTGGAACAGCGGTAAGGTGGATGTGCTGCTTGTGCACCCAAGCAGCTGTGCCTACGGATTAAACCTGCAAGCCGGCGGCAGGCACATTATCTGGTTTACACCAAACTGGAGTTTTGAACTTAACGACCAGGGCAAATGCCGTTTGTGGCGGCAGGGCTCTCCGTATGATAAGGTGTATGTGCACTACCTTGCCGCGCAGGGATGCGTTGACGAGGATGTGCTTGCCACTATACGGGAGCGTGCAGGCACGCACGAAACCGTGATGCAAGCGCTTAAAGCCCGTATTAAGAAAATAAAGGAGGCGACATAATGACTTTAAAAGAATTATCGCAGTTGTATTATCTCAACCGTGAAATTGAAAGAGATGCAAAGCGGTTGGAAGATTTACAGGCAAAAGCGGTAACGTCTGGGTCGGCTAACTATAACGGTATGCCGAAAAGCCCTGTTTTTGAAAATCGTCTCGAACGTTACATCACTGAGATTGTTGACCTTGAAGCGATCATACAGTCTAAAATAACGCAGTGCTTACACGAGCGAAACCGCCTTGAGAGGTATATTGCCGAAATACCGGACAGCCTAACCCGGCAGATCTTTCAGCTGCGTTTTATTAACGGCTTAACCTGGGTGCAGATTGCGTTTAGTGTTGGCGGCGGCAACACCGAGGCAAGCGTTAAAATGATATGTTACCGTTACATAAAAAAGAGCAATGCTTGATGTTGTTACTTTTGTTACGGCGATATAGTGTATAATTTAAGCTGAGGTAGTTAACTAAAAAGGCAACGCCTCGTATAAGAACAGCGGCGGGGTTTTTCTCTCTCAAATGCCTCGTTGCCTGTTCTTTTATTTTGCTATGAAAGGCAGGTGAGCTGTATGGCTTTGAACTTAAAACAAGAGGCTTTTGTTGATGAGTATTTTAAGCATGAGGGCAACTGCTACGCAGCCGCCATTGCTGCTGGGTATTCAAAGACAACAGCCAAAGAGGCAAATAGGTGGATAAATAAGCAAACCCTTAAAAGCCCCCGCAAAAAACGCCTATATAAGCCAGAGATTGCCGCAGCTATTGACGAACGCCGAGAACAACTGAAAAGTGAGAGTGTGGCAGATGCACAGGAAATTATGGAATTTCACACCGCCGTACTGCGTAACGAGATTACAGAAAAAGTTGTTGTGGTTACAGGCGATGGTGACGGTATGAGCTCTGCTGGTTTACTTGAAAAGCCACCGAGCATTAAAGACAGGCAAGGATCCGCAGATACCTTGGCAAAGATACTTGGCATTATCAACAATAAGGTGGAGGTTGGCGGCGCCGTACCGGTTGTAATTTCTGGTGGTGAGGCTCTTGACGATTAAAACCATGAATTACAATAAAGGAGTTGGCTGTATGAATGCAACTGAAATCTGGAAATCGGCAAATGGATATGAAAATTTTGAGGTATCGAGTATAGGGCGCATTAAAAATAAGGATCTTGACTTGATTAAAAAACAATAGGGTTGAAAATGTAGAGTTGTGCGATATGCAGTACAATAACTGCTTTGCTGGCAGAACAATAAGAGTAGGAGGTGGTATAATGAGCAGCGGTAAAAATGTTAAAATATTAAGCCTTCCTGATGTTGTGGGCAAAGGCTACGGCACATTTTGGCGTTTTAGAGGCCGCTATCGTTAGCGTGTATGCAAAGGCTCCCGTGCCTCTAAAAAATCAAAAACCACGGCCTTAAACAATATCACACGGCTTATGGAATACCCACAAGCCAATTTGCTTTGCGTGCGTAAAACATACCGCACCCTAAAAGATAGCTGCTTTACGGAGCTTAAATGGGCTATACACCGCCTCGGCGTTGACGCTTGGTGGGATATAAAAGAGAGCCCGCTTGAAATGACCTACAAGCCCACAGGACAAAAGATCCTTTTCCGTGGACTTGACGATCCGCTGAAAGTAACTTCTATCACCGTTGAGGTTGGCGCGCTTTGCTGGCTGTGGATCGAGGAGGCTTACGAAATAAGCTCCGAGGCAGATTTTGACACGCTGGATGAGAGCATCCGTGGCGAGGTGCCGCCGGGGCTGTTCAAACAAATTACGCTTACCTTTAACCCGTGGAATGAACATCACTGGATCAAACGTCGCTTTTTTGACGCCGCGCCGGATCCGGATATTCTTGCAATGACAACAAACTACACCTGCAATGAGTGGCTGGATACGGCAGATAAAAAAGTATTTGAGACGATGAAGCAAAATAACCCCCGCCGTTACCGTGTTGCCGGCCTTGGTGATTGGGGCATTGTTGAGGGCTTGGTATATGAAAATTGGGAGGAGCGACTTTTCAGCATTGACGAGGTGCGGAAAACGCCCGGTATTAAATCGGCGTTTGGCCTTGACTTTGGATATACCAACGATCCCACCGCTTTATTTTGCGGTTTGATAGACACCAGTAGCAAAACCCTTTGGGTTTTTGATGAAATATACAAGCCCGGTATGAGCAACGAGGATATAGCCAAAGAGGTTATAGCCGCAGGCTATGCCAAAGAGCGCATACGGGCAGACAGCGCCGAGCCGAAAAGCATTGATCGTCTTTACGCCTTGGGGCTCTCTCACATACGCAAGGCCCGCAAAGGCAAAGACAGCATCAACAACGGCATTGACTTTATACAAGATTATAAAATCTTTATCCACCCACGGTGCGCCAATTTTCTTACCGAGATTGGCAATTACACCTGGGACACGAACACAAAGACAGGCAAAAAGCTAAACCGCCCCATAGATGACTTTAACCACCTTATGGATGCTATGCGGTACGCTTTGGAGGAGTATTCCACCGGCCCGACTTATTCTTTTAAGTGAGGAGGCGCAGCCAGATGAAAGCATTTAATTTTTATTCCCCGTCGATTGAAATGCAGGCCCGTATGGCGGCAAACATTGTGCCGGGCATTACAGATAAGCAGTTTTTGGAGCTTGAGATCAAAAAGTGGTTGACCTCTCAGGACCGCCGCCGGCAAATAGCAGGCGACGCATACTACGACGGTACGCAAACGATTTTGAAACGCAAGCGCACGGTTATTGGCGAGGGAGGCGAGCTTAAAGAGGTTGACAACCTGCCAAACAACCGCCTTATTGATAACCAATATGCAAAAATGGTGGATCAAAAGGCAAATTACCTTTGCGGTCAGCCCGTCACTTTCGACACCAAAAACGCCACATACGGCGAGGCGCTTACAAAAGTGTTTGGGCGTAAGGCTCAACGCACTTTGCGTATTGTGGCTGAAAAGGCATTAACAGGCGGCAAGGCGTGGGTTTTCCCGTATTACGCTGACGACGGCGCGCTTGCCTTTGCAATGCTCCCGGCGCACGAGGTGCTGCCGTTCTGGAGTGATACTGCGCATACTGATCTTGACTGCGCCGTGCACTTTTTTCCCGTTTACGAATATGACGAAAAAGGCAACGAGCGTATTGTTGAAAAGGTGGAGGTGTTTCACGCAGGCGGCGTGGATCGCTTTGTCTGGAAAGATGGCACGCTTGAGGTTGACAACGATGCGACCTCCGGCTCCTATGTTACCGTGATTGATCCCAAGACCAAAAAGCCCCGTGCGCTGAATTGGGCGAGGATCCCTCTGGTTTGCTTTAAGGCAAACCAGAGAGAACTTCCCCTCCTCTGCCGCGTGCGTTGCTTACAGGATGCCCTTAACCTTATGCTGTCCAACTTTGTAAACTCTATGGAGGAGGATGTGCGCAACACCGTTTTGGTTATCCACAACTATGACGGCGAAGACTTGGGCGAATTTAGGCGCAACCTTGCCACATACGGTGCGGTTAAGGTACGGACAACGGACGGCTCCGACGGCGCGGTTGACACTTTGCAAATTGAGGTTAAGACCGAAAACTACAGGGTCATTATGGAGCTTTTGAAAAAGGCCATAATCGAGAACGCCAGGGGCTACGACGCCAAAGATGAGCGAATGAACGGCACGCCGAACCAAATGAATATAAGATCAATGTATTCCGACATTGATCTTGATGCGAACGGTATGGAAACCGAGTTTCAAGCCGCCTTTGAGGATCTGCTCTTTTTCATCAACGCCCACCTCGCCAATACGGGAGCCGGCAACTTTGACGGCGAGGACGTAACCGTTATTTTTAACCGCGATATACTTATCAACGAAACAGAAGCTATTGACAACTGCGGTAAATCAAAAGGTATTATAAGCGACGAAACCATTATAAAACAGCATCCATGGGTTGACGATCCAGAGGAGGAGATGGAGCGTCTTAAAGCCGAAAAAGAGGAAGCCGCGGCGGAGATGGACGTATATCGCGCCGCTTTTGAAAGTACGACGGGCGGCAGCGAGCGAAACGCCCCGACGAGCCAAGAACCGGAGAGCGGTATAAATGAATAACGCGAATTATTGGGCTCGCCGCTTTAAAATTATGGAGGACGCCCTAAAAGATCAATCGTTCGAATACGTCAAGAATTTGGAACGGCAGTTTGACGCCGCCATACATGAAATGGACGTTCAAACGCGCGCCTGGTACCAGCGTTTTGCCGACAACAACGGAATATCATACGCGCAGGCGCAAAAGTTGCTTACATCCGACGAGCTCAAAGAGTTTAAGTGGACGGTAGAGCAGTACATAAGCGCCGGCAAGGAGCACGCCATAAGCGGCGCATGGGCGAAAGAGCTTGAAAACGTTTCCTCTCGCGTGCATATATCTAGGTTTGACAGTATTAAAATACAGCTAAGGCAACTGGCCGAAGAGCTAACGCAGGAAAGAATAAACGCTACGACCGACGCTTCAAAGTTGTCATATACGCAAAGCTATTATCACACGGCTTTTGAGGTGCAGCGAGGTTTAGGCGTAGGTTGGACTATGCAGGAGATCGACTCCAGAAAGCTGAAAAAGATTCTTTCACGGCCGTGGACTACCGACAATCAGACCTTTACGGCTCGTTGCTGGACGGACAAAACAAAGCTTGTTGAAACTGTTAACAGAGAACTTACAAGAATGATCGCTATCGGCGAAGCTCCGGATAAAGCCATCTCGGCGATATCCAAACAATTCGGCGTTTCAAAATCAAACGCCGGCCGCGTTGTTATGACCGAAAGCTCATATTTCTCAAGCGCGGCGCAAAAAGACTGTTTTAACGATCTCGGCGTCGAACGATATCGCGTTATAGCGGCGATAGACTGCAAAACTTGCGATCTATGCGGCGATATGGACGGTAAAGTATTCGAAATGAGCCAATACCAACCCGGATCTACAGCGAATCCTTTTCATCCTTGGTGCCGTTGCTGTACATCCCCTTTCTTTGAAGATATGGAGGGCATAGGCGAACGGTTCGCGAGGGATGTTAAAACGGGCGAACGTTATAAGCTGCCGGAAGATACCACGTACCGACAATGGAAAGCTATGCAGGATAAGAAATATGGCGCGGGCGCAGTTGACAAGGCGCGCAAGATGAGCTACAATGAAAGCGCGGATACGGCGCAATTTGAGGCGTATAAAAGCCGTCTTGGCGTCGACGCGCCTAAGACCTTCGAGGCTTTCCAAAACCTTAAATATGACGATAAAAAAGCTTATAGCGAGCTTTGCGGTTTGTACGCTTATAAAGGTCGCGTACCGGAAGCGACTGTTAATGATTACAAGGCGTACAAAGCCATTAAAGCCACCGGTATAACCGGATCTGTAAGAGTGCCGCCAAAGTCTATTAAAACAACAGGGCTTGTATTCAACGATAATCACGCCGCGCGGCACGGTTGCACACTGGAGCAAGCTCTTGGGTACATAGATAATGCAAACTGCTCAGTTACCCGTAAGCGCTGGGACGGCTACCATACCGGCTATTACAGTAAAGACGGAGCCGCGTATGTGGCAGACGAAATACGCAAAATTAAAACGGTATTTTCAAAAGAGGACTTTGATCCGACTACAAAGGCCGTTATGGAGGTATTTGAATGAGTAATACAGTTTTTTGCCCGGTTACTAACGGGCAAATTGATGGAACAACCTGCCTTGATATTGTACTCGTTGCAGATAGAGAGGCAAAGCCTTCAATACTCCCCGAGGGGGTTAAATGGAGCGAGGAACAACGTCAAAAGTGCTTGACATGCAAGTATCACGCCGATATAGAGGAGGTTTGAAAAATGTATCTCCCCAACAAAAAGGATGTATATGTGCCGTTTGATTTATACGGCGTATATGCGGCTGAGCTTTCTCCGGAACGTTGGGTGTTTGAGATTAAAGATCCTGAAACAGTGAGAAAACTACTCGCTTTATAAATCCATATTGGTTGTTAAAAGCATCGTGCTGAAAATACACGGTGCTTTTTTCATACAAAATACCGCCTGCTCCAGCGGAATACAAGCGGGAGAACCAATTACCGGGACTTGCCGGAAAACAAGGAAAACGGAGGATCAAACATGTTAAGTTGGCTGAAAGACATCCTTGGAGATAACCATACCGAGGAAATTGAAAAAAAAATCTCGCAGGAGATCGGCAAAAACTTTGTGTCAAAGGCGGATTTTAACTCAAAAAATGAGGCTTTGAAAAACCTTGAGGCGCAGGTGCGCGAGCGCGACGCGCAGCTTGAAACCTTGAAGAAATCAACAGGCGACGCCGCGGCCTTGCAGGAGCAGATCGCTACCTTGCAAACCCAAAATGCAGAGACAAAAAAAGCGTATGAAACAGAGCTTGCCCGTATACGCCTTGATGGCGCCGTTGAGGCTGCCCTCACCGCTGCCGGCGCAAAGAACAACACCGCCGTAAAGGCGTTGCTTGCAGATTTCCTCAAGAACGCCAAGCTGGACGACAGCGGGGCTGTTAAAGGGCTTACCGCAGAAATAGAAGCTTTGGCAAAAGCCGACGCTACCGCGTTTCTCTTTGACGCCGCCGACGGAAACGAACAACGGCAGTTTAAGGGTATGCAGCCCGACACAGCAGGCGGTAAGACCCCGCCCGCGACTGGAAAAGAGCCGAAAGATATGAATTACGATGAGCTTTGCGCTTATCTTGAGGCTAACCCCGGAGCAAAGCTCGAATAAAAAAAATAATTGCAGAAAGGTAAAGTGAAATTATGCCTAACACTAAATTTGACGCCAAGAGCTTTAACGCCGAGGCTTTCAAGTACAAGGTTGGTACTGTTCCCAACTTGAAAATGAACGAAATCAAAAAATCTGCGGCTCTAGCCGCAAACCCGGATATTAAGAGCGTTTTTGCAAATCAGGACGGCACGGGCTACGCCCGCATCGCTATGCGCGGACTGCTTGACGGCGACGCCGTGAACTATGACGGCCAGACCGACATTGAAGCAACCTCGCTAAAGACCTTTGAGCAGGGCGTTGTTGTGGTCGGCCGCGCAAAAGCATGGGTTGAAAGAGATTTCAGCTACGATATTACCGGAGGTCAGGATTTTATGGACGCCGTCGCGGCGCAGATTGCGGAATACAAGGACGGACTCGACCAGAACACGATTCTTGCCGTTCTCAAGGGAGTTTTCGCAATGTCCGGCGACGCTAAAAGCAAGGAATTTGTTGCAAAGCACACCAGCGAAATTAACGGCGAAATGACCGCTACGACGCTCAACTCAGCAACTAACAAGGCTTGCGGAGCAAACAAAAAGAAGTTTTCGCTTGTGTTCATGCACAGCGACGTTTCTACAGGTCTTGAAAATCTTAACCTTATCGAGCGTCTCAAGTATACGGATAAAGACGGTATTACCCGTAGTTTGGAGCTTGGATCATGGAACGGTAAACTTGTCGTAGTCGACGACGATCTTCCCGCGGAAGACGGCTATTTTGACGCCGCTGAAAATACGAACGGAGCCTTGAAAATTGTCGCCGACTCCGCGACTCCCACGGACGGCGAAATTAAGCTGAGCGCCGTAACTTCTTACTTTGGAAGCAAAGAACTCGCCGCGGGCATGTATGTTGCGTCTGGTACTCGTTATACCACTTTTGTACTTGGCAAAGGAGCTATTTCATATGAGGATATCGGCGCGAAAGTGCCGTATGAAATGAATAGAGATCCCAAAACTAACGGCGGCCAGGATACGCTTTACATACGCCAGCGTAAATGCTTCGCGCCTTTTGGCATTTCCTACGAAAAGGCAAGCCAGGCGACGAACTCCCCGACGGACGCGGAGCTTTCAAACGGCGCGAACTGGACGCTTGTCCATACCGGCGAAGCGCAGGCGGCAAAACGTTCCTATATTAACCACAAAGCGATTCCTATAGCGAGAATTTACTCTAGAGGGTAACGGCGAAAGAAGGTGAAGCGTATGCCGATATACGACGACGTTGTTTTTCGGCTGTCACAGCTCGGCTACGTCGTACAGGAAAGCGACGAGCCCGACTCGGCGGTCATATATTCTATAGACCGCGCCGCCGAAAAAATAAGGGCGAATATCAACCGCGCGGATATACCAGAGGGTTTGCACTACGCTTGGGTCGATATGGCCGCCGGCCTTTTTCTTCTTGAAAAGAAGACTACGGGACAGCTTGACGAGAAATTTGATTTTTCGAGCCCCGCCAAAAAGATAACGGAGGGCGACGTCACCGTTGAGTTTACGGGCGCGTCTGACGGCGCGTCCACGCCGGAATCAAGATTCGATAAACTGCTCGATAGTCTTATGAACCCTCCCGCGTATTTATTCGCCCGTTTTCGGAGGTTTGTATGGTAGGAAGCAAATTATACGCTTCGGCGATTAAAAGCCTCTGGACGGGCGAATGTACGGTCACAGCGCGTAATAACGACGTAACCGACGAAAACACCGGGCGCGTAGTTGAGAACGAGGTCGACGTCTACAAAAACGAACCCTGCCGCATTTCCTTCGACACTGTGAAAGCAACGCGCCCGGAAAGCAATGCCGCGGAGATTGCGCAGAGCATTACGCTTTTTATCGATCGCGGCGTAACCATTCCCCCTGGATCAAAAATCACGGTAACTCAAAACGGCGTCACAGCCGAATATGAACAAAGCGGTAAATCCGCGGCGTACTCCACGCATCAGGAAATACCGCTTGAATTGTTTAAGGGGTGGGCGTAATGGCTAAATGGGGAAAAGCGGACTTTAATCAGTTACTAGAACTGCAAAAACGACTGCAAAAGCTGCAGTCTATCGACTTAAACAAATTTTGCGAGGACGCCTCAAAGGAACTTGCGGCGCGGTTGCTTGCTTTGGTTATTCCTCGCACTCCCGTAGGGGACTACGGTGGTAAAACGGGCAAAAACGGCGGTACGTTACGTAGGGGGTGGACGGCCGGCAAACAAACGGCGGCGGGAGCGTATGCGAAAGGCTTGCAGGTTGAAAAATCGGGTGATTACTATATTATACGAGTGATAAATCCCATTTATTATGCAAGTTATGTGGAATTTGGGCACAGGACGGCGGACCATAAAGGTTGGGTAGAGGGACAATTTTTTATGACGCTTTCAGAGGACGACCTTGAGAGTATCGCGCCCAACATACTAGAGAAAAAGCTTGATAAGCTATTGCGGGAGGCGTTCAATGGCGAAAATTGATTTTAACCAAATATACGACGGCGTAACCCTCGCTTTGCACAGAGCTTTTCCGGACGCAAGAATACATGGCGGAACAATCAAACAGGGGTTAAAAGACGGAGATTTTAACGTTATTCCAATCTCGGTAAATCATACGTCCGAGCTGATGACGCGCGCGAAACGTAAAGCGGTATTCGACGCGATATACTACCCGAGCGACTCGGGAGGCCGCGCGGAGTGTTTGCGGATAGCGCACAAGCTCCCCGATATACTCGGCACGATACGAACGCCAAACGGAGATAAAGTTCATTGTTTGTCCTTCGACATGACTATCGAGGACGACGTTCTGCATTGCCTTGTAGATTATCCGCATTTTGTATATGAGCAGGATACGGCGGATTCTATGGAAAACCTAAAATTTGAATAAGGAGGCTGCTTTATGGCAGACAAGAAAGCATCGGAACCAATCCAAAACGCGTCTCGATTTACAAAAGCGCAGCTTATGGCTTCCGACAGATACGCGAACAGAAAAGATTTAATCGGCGTTTTGCTCGACGACGGTAAGGAATATTCCGCGTCGCAGACTGACGAGCTGATTGAAAAATACTTGAAAGGAAAGGTGATTTAAATGGCTCTTGGCGGAGGTTCCTGGCTTGCTCAAAACAAAGTATTGCCGGGATCGTATATCAATTTTGCAAGCCTTGCAAAAGCAAACGCGGCTCTATCGGACAGAGGCATCGCCGCGGCTCCGTTTATTCTGTCCTGGGGGCCCGAAGGTTCCGTTTTTGAAGTAAACGCGGCTGACTTTCAGAAAAACAGTAAAAATATTTTCGGATATAATTACGACGCCCCCGAGATGCTTGCCGCGCGCGAAATTTTCCACAGCGCGACGAAAGTATATTGCTATCGCCTCGGTACTGGCGCAAAGGCTGAGAATACATACGCGTCGGCTAAATACGGGGGCGCGCGTGGAAACGATATCGCAATTAAAATCGCGGCCGACGTTGATAACGATGGTTATTTTATAGTAAGCACTTTGCTTGACGGCGCGGCCGTGGACGAGCAGCGAGTAAGCTCGGCTTCGAATCTCGTTCCGAACGATTTTGTGTCGTTCAAAAGTAAAGACGTTACTCTGTCCGCTACGGCTGGAGTTCCGCTTACGGGCGGTGCAGACTGCGCGTCTATTACAGGAGAGCACTATCAAGCGTTTTTAGACGCGGTTGAAAGCTACTCGTTTAATACGCTTTGCTGCCCTGTAAATCCCAAGGATACGGCGACTAAGGCGACCGTAGCTCTCTTTGTAAACTATACGAAGCGTATGCGCGACGAAGCGGGAGCCAAGTTTCAGCTTTGCGCGATTCGACCCGAGGCGGACGACGAGGGCGTTATAGGGGTGTGGAACGAGGCGACCTCAAACGACGTCGCGACGGACGCGCTCGTATATTGGGTAACTGGCGCGCATGCGTCCGTGGCGGTCAACAGGTCGTTAACGAACAGCGCGTACTCCGGCGAGCTTACTATTAATACCGATTATACGCAGGCGGAGCTTGAGGCGGCGATAAAAGCGGGGAAATTTATGTTCCACAACGCAGGCGGAGAGGTTCGCGTTCTCGAGGACGTCAATACGCTTGTAACGCCGACCGCAGAAAAGGGCGAACTTTTCCAGAATAACCAGACCGTGAGAGTTTGCGATCAAATCGCGAACGACGTCGCGGCTCTATTTAATAACCGGTACGTCGGCAGAGTTCCGAACGACGCTTCAGGACGCGCGGCTCTGTGGAACGATATAGTAAGACTCGTTCAGCAGCTTGAAGCGATTCGCGCCGTTGAAAACTTTGACCCCGACATAGTTTCCGTCGCTCTTGGAGAACGCAAGGGCTCGGTACTGCTTAATATCGACGGTCTCAACATCGTAAACGCTATGAGCCAGCTTTATATGAGCGTTATAATCCAGTAGGAGGCGAGATAATTGAACAGGAAAATAATGAGCACGGACGACGCTCCGGTAGCTAAATTCGCCGAAGTATTCGTCACAAAAGACGGCAGACGATACGCGATGCTTATGTGCAAGAATTTTGAAGGCAAAGCCGGTATTACCAACCAGGACGTACCGCGCATGGGCAGCGTGGTAATGGGTAAGAAGCCTACCACCGTTGAATTTTCTTTCACAATGACGATATACAAGTGCACTGAAATTTTCGACGACGTACTTGATGAGTTCGTCAAAACGGGGGTTATGCCGCGGCTTACTATCCAGACTTCGAACGAAGATCCTGCGGCTTCCATTGGACGCAGTACGAAAATATACAACGACTGTGTGCTCGACGGCGACGTATTGCTTTCAATGGCCGGATCCGAAGACGATTTTATAGAACAGGAAATAAGCGGATTCGCCGACGGTATCACGCGTCCGGAAAAGTATAGAAATCCGGCTTATATGTAAAACAAATATTTTTATGAGGTAATAGTATGGCTAGATCATTAAGCGCGTTTATGGCGCAGAACGCTAAAAAAGTGGATAATCAGAAAATAGCCGTGTCGTCCAGATTCAGAGACGAAAACGGGAAGGCCATGGAATGGGAAATCACCTGCATCACCGCGGCGGAGAATCAAAAAATCCGCAAGGACAGCATGCGTAACGTCCCAATAGCGGGAAAACGCGGTCAATTTACGCAAGACTTTGACGCCGCTCGCTATCAGGCGAAGTTAGCCGCCAAATGCGTAGTTTTCCCAGATCTTAATAACGAAGAGCTTCAGGAAAGCTACGGAGCTATGGAGGCGGAATCGCTCGTATCTACGATGCTTACCCCGGGAGAGTTTGACGATCTGATTATCGCAATCACGGAGCTTTGTGGCTTTACTACGGAAGGCGAGCTTGTAGACGAAGCAAAAAACTGATTACGGAGGGCGACGAGGAAGCTAATTACGCTTACTACGCCCTCCATAAATTTCGTTGGAAGCCTTCGGAATTTTTAAGCCTTGATCCATACGAACGAGCTTTCGTTATAGCAGCTATAGACGTACGGATTGAAAACGAAAAGAAAGAGGCCGAGGAACAAAAACGAAAAGCAAAAAGGCGAAAATAACTCTATCGGCATAGAAAGGAGGCGCGTCGAATATGGGAAGGGTACAGTCGTCGCTTGTATTGCAGGACAGAATGACTAAGGTTCTGAGCCGTATCAATAGAGCGATGGAGCTTACTATCGATAGCTTTGAGGCTGTTCAAAAGGCGTCGGGCAAAAGCTTTGATACAAAGAGTATTACGGCCGCGAGGGAAGCCATTGGAGCGTCGAAAGCTTCTTTGGATGAAATCGAACAAAGCTACAAGAAAATCGATCAAAGCAACAAAAGTTGTGAAAAGAGTCAGGAAAAACTAAATTCTTCTATCAAAAAAGGCAGCGGCGCAGCCGAGGGTCTATTAAATAAGATCACTTCCATTGCCGCAGCGTACATGAGTTTTTCAGCCGTTAAAGGCTTTATTTCCGACAGTTTAGACGCGGCCGATATTCAACTTAGCGCGCAAGTGCAGCTTAACACCGTTATGGGAAACATGGGGACTCTAGACTATTACGAAGACGTCCTCGCTAAAGCGAGTGAGATTCAGAGCAAGGGTATATACGGCGACGAGGCAATGATCGCAGGAGCCGCCGAGCTCTCCACCTATTTTTCCGACGGGGAGGCGATCCTTAGTATGATGGGAACGTTAAGCGATTATGCGATGGGTATGAGCGGAGGCGGAGAAATTGATTCGAAGGCCATGGTGGACTACGCAACCGGCATCGGTAAAATAATGACCGGAAGCTTTGACGCTATGACTAAAAAAGGGTTCGAGTTTACAGACTCCCAAAAGGCTATCATAGAAGGAACGGCTACAAACGCCCAAATTGTAGAGACTCTCGGCGAGGAGTATTTGGGACTAAGCGGCGATATGCAAGCCGCCGCTGTTATCAATAATGTCATTGCGGAAGGTTGGGACGGCCTTTACGAGGCTATGAGCAACACTCCGGATGGAAAGATCATCCAGCTAAATAACGCTTTGGGCGACATCAAGGAATCGGTTGGCGTCGGCATTTATCCGGAGATATTGAATCTTGTTACCCTTATTATGGACAACCTGCCGGCCATTGAAAATATGGCGCTCAATATTGCGACTATAATCAGCGCGATTATAAACTTTATAGCGCTTATTGTTCAAACGGTCTCGGCTATCGTTCCGTCCGTAGGAAACGTGCAGGGGGCTTTTAATAATCTAAAACCCGTCATAGCGGCGGTGGCGGCCATTGGCGCGCTGCTGGGTCTGCGGATGGTCGCGTCCGCTTTAAAGAGCGCGGCCGCTTGGGGCTTGGCTCATCTCCCCCTGCTCCTGATAATTGCCGTGATTGCAGGAATTATAGGGATTGCTATGAAGATGGGCGTTACGTTCCGACAAGTTTGCGAAACGATAGGCGGCATTTTCGGAGTGCTTTTCAGCGTGCTTTATAACACGTTTGTCGTTCCGTTCTGGAACGGCTTCGCTATGATAGCGAATTTTTTTGCGAACTTATTCAACGATCCTATCGCCGCTATCAAGATAGCGTTCTACGATATGGTTCTGATTATCCTAGGTTATGTCCGTAGTATGGCCGAGGCCATTGAAACTCTGATTAACAAAATTCCCGGCGTATCAATAAACATCACCAGTGACCTTGATGAGTGGTATTCCAAATTAGAGAGAGCCCAGCAGACAATCAAGGACGAGAGCGAATGGGTAGAGGTGGTTAAGAAAATGGACTACATGGACGCCGAAGACGCATGGGACGTCGGTCATGATTTTGGCGGCGGCGTAGCCGATACTCTTGAAGGCCTTTTTGATAAAGATCTTTTGGGAGGCATGGACGACTATACGGACGAATGGGATCCAATCGGATACGGAGGCGTTCTCGACAACATATCGGATAATACGGAAGAAACGTCGCAGAACACGGGCAAGAACACCGAAGATCTTTCGTATTTGCGAGACATAGCCGAAAGGGAGGCGATCAACAGATTTACAACCGCTGAGGTTAAAATCGATATGTCCGGAATGAGCAACCGCATCGACAGCAATATTGACCTTGACGGCGTTCTTACGACTCTTACGGAAGGGTTTGCCGAGGCTCTTGAAACCGCGGCCGAGGGGGTGCACGCGTAAATGTATAATTTCTATATCGGCAACATGGCTTTGCCTGTAACTCCGCAAAAATTAACCGTACAAATAAAAGGAAATAACAAAACGCTTGATCTCGCGAACGAGAGAAGCGTTAACTTTTTGCGCGCTCCGGGACTTACTGAGATCAGTTTCGACGCTATGCTCCCTATGCTTGGGCGGTATTCTTTTTCTGGAGAGTATAAAAGACCGGACTATTATCTGAACGCTTTTGAAAAGCTTATGTCGGAAAAGAAACCGTTTCGTTTTATAGTAAGCCGCGCGTCCCCCTCCGGAAAACTTTTATATGACACAAATATAAAAACAAGTCTTGAAAGTTATACGATTGTGGAGGACGCGTCAAAGGGGTTCGACGTGACGGTCCAAATCAAGCTAAAGCAATACGTAGACTACGCGACCAAGATAGTTAAATCCGCAAATTCTGCCGGATCTAAATCTTCGCGCGACGCGGGCAGCTCTCCGAGCGCGCGTACATATACGGTCAAGCCGGACGATTGTCTTTGGAATATAGCGAAAAAATATTACGGCGACGGAACCCAATACGTAAAAATCTACGACGCTAACAGGGATAAAATAAGCAATCCCCATTTAATTTATTCCGGGCAGGTGTTTACGATACCGTGAAGATTGATTTAATTATTCAAAGCGAAGACGTTATATACTATCCCATTGTCGAAGACGGCGTAAGCCTTGAATGGGATAGAAAAGGTTCTCCGGGTAAGTTGAAGTTTTCAGTTATTAAGGACGACGTTTTATCTTTCCAAGAGGGCGACGCCGTAAAGCTGTCGGTCGATGGAACGGACATATTCTACGGATTTGTTTTTACAAAAAGCAGGTCGGGAAGATCTCCTTACCTTATCGAGGTCACTGCGTACGATCAGCTTAGATATTTTAAGAACAAAGACACCTACGTATATTCAAACAAGAAAGCGAACGACGTGGTTAAAATGATCGCTGAAGACTTTCATTTAAACGTCGGCGTTTTAGAAGACACCGGTTATGTGATTCCATCCCGTTCGGAAGATAACGCGACGCTTTTTGATATCGTGCAAAACGCGCTTGACGAAACGCTCAGGGCGAGGACGCGTCTCTATGTTTTATACGATAAAGTAGGCAAGCTTACGCTTCAAAACATAGAGAGCATGAAACTTGATCTTTTGATAGACGCCGATACAATTGGGAACTATACGTATTCCAGTACAATAGACAGCCAAACCTATAACCAAATAAAAATTACCTTTGAAAATAAGGACTCCGGCAGTCGAGAAATCTTTATTGCGAAAGATGGCTCGAATATAAATAAGTGGGGCCTGCTGCAATATACCGATACCGTAGAGCTTTCTACAAGCGGGGCTGCAAAAGCCGACGCTTTGCTGAAACTCTATAATTCAAAAACTCGAACTCTTTCCGTTTCGGACGCGTTCGGCGACGTAAGGGTTCGGGCGGGTTCTTCGGTTATCGTAAGGCTTAATCTCGGCGACATGAGCGTGCAAAGCTACTTGCTTGTTGAAAAGGTAACGCATAAATTTAAGCAAAACCAACATTTAATGGACTTGAAATTGCGAGGTGGTACGTTTGTCACTTGACATGAACGGCTTTTTAAGCGATGTAAAACGAGCCGCGGTGGAAGCGGTGAAAGCAGATAAACCGTTTGCTTTCGTATTCGGCAGAGTTACGAACACAACGCCGCTCAAAATAAGAGTAGATCAAAAGCTCGAACTTACGGAGGCGCAGCTTATTTTAACAAACGCCGTGCGTAATTTCACTGTTGAAATCGACGACGAGCCAAAGAGCGTATGCTTAGAGCTGGAAGCGGGAGAACAAGTGCTTTTAATCAGAACCGACGGAGGGCAAAAGTATATTGTCTTAGACAGAGCGGAGGCCCCGACATGATACCAAAAACAGATAACGACCTTTTATCGCTGAATATTGAAACTCAGCCGAGCTTAACTTACGCTTTGGATATTGAAAACGGCAGAATTCGCGGTTCGGTAGACCGTGTCGAAGCGTTGAGGCAGGCCATATATTTGATTCTCAGTACGGAGCGTTACGAGTACTTGATTTATTCGTGGGACTACGGCGTAGAGCTTAAAGAGCTTATCGGGCAGTCCAAGGAATACGCGCTGTCCGAAATAAAGCGTCGTATAACGGAAGCCTTGACGCAGGACGACCGTATTACTGCGGTCGAAGGGTTTGAATTTGAAGTCGAAAAAAATTCCGTACATACGACTTTTACAGCGCGTACAATATTCGGAGAAATGGAGGTGGAAACCGATGTACGAGGATAAAACATATGAAAATATTTTGCAGGACAAGCTTTCGCGAATCGCAACGACTTTAGACAAACGAGAGGGCTCGATTATATACGACGCTTTAGCTCCAAATTCGCTTGAAAGCGCAATGATATACGTTGCGCTTGACACGATTCTCAACGAAACTTTTGCCGATACCGCCAGTCGCGATTATCTGATTTTGCGCTGCGCCGAACGCGGCATATCTCCGCTCGCCGCTACTTTTGCCGTCGCTATAGGCGAGTTTAATATTGATGTTCCGCTAGGGAGCCGCTTTTCCTGCGATAAATATAACTGGTCGGCTACTGAAAAAATTGGCGTCGGCAAATACTATATGACCTGCGAAACTTCCGGATCTGAGCCTAACGGTTATATCGGCTCGCTCATACCCATCGAATACATAGACGGCCTTATAACCGCTGAACTCACATCTATTGTCATCAATGGAGAAAATGAAGAGGATACGGAAGCCTTGCGGCTTAGATACTTAAACAGCTTTAAAAGTCAGTCGTACGGTTTTAACCGCGCTCAATATATAGCCGTTACCGAGGCCCTGCCGGACGTAGGCGGCTGTAAGCCGTATCGCGCGTGGAACGGGCCCGGCACGGTTAAACTCGTTATTACAAACAGCGGCTATGGCCCGCCGTCGGACGAGCTTCTGAACTCTGTGCAAACGGCTATCGACCCGACGCAAAACGGCGGCGAAGGAATAGGCCTTGCGCCGATAGATCACGAGGTTACAGTCGTAGGGGCCGAGGGAGCTCAAATCGATATTGAAACTTCGTTAACGTTTGCGCCGGGATGGAGCCTAACCGAATGTCTCCCGTATATTAACGCGGTTCTCGAAAATTACTATCGCGAGTTAAATTCCACATGGTCTACGGAAAATGGTCTGCTTATTCGAGTCTCTCAAATTGAGTCAAGAATTCTTACCGTTTCCGGCGTTATAGATATTTCCGGTACTAAACTCAACGGGAGCGCGTCAAACATCACTCTTGGCAAAGATGAAATTGCGATAAGGGGAGCTTTTATAAATGCGTAATTATAACAATATAAGAACAATTGATCTTAACGGCTACCTACCCGACGTGCTGAAAAACGTTGCTGAAATGCGCGCGATTATGGACGCTGAAACACCGGAAATCCAAGCTATCTGGAACGCGTGCGAGGACTGTATGAACGATCAATTTATATCCGAAGCTACCGAGAACGGAATCGCGCGGCGCGAAAAAATGCTGAATATTACGCCGTATGCGACGGATACTTTAGAAGATCGGAGGTTTAGAATTCAGACAAGGTACAACGAAGATATTCCTTATACAAGAAAAGCCCTTGATTCCATGCTTCGATCGCTATGCGGAGCCAACGGTTATCAATTGTCTATCATAACGCAATCCTTTACTGTAAACGTAAAAGTAAAGCTCTTCGCGAAAAAACAAAGAGATAGTATTAATGAATTACTCGAAAGAATTCTACCATATAACATGGTTTTCACGGTCGAGCTTCTATACAATACGTGGGAGAAAGTTAGGCGGTATTCGTGGAATGAAGCGTCCTCTTTTACATGGAGACAGCTGAAAGAAGAGGAGATCACATAATGGCTGAATATACAAAAAATTATAATTTTGTCAAACCTGCGCCTCAGGACGTCGCAGACATAGCGGAGCTGAACGCTAACGCCGATAAAATTGACGCTCTTATTTCAGAAGTTTTTTCCGTGGCAAAATCCGCCGGCGCGGGTATAGTAAAGGAAATTACTATACCGTCCAACAGCTGGGCGGCCTCGTCTGAAAACCCCGGAGCATATTACCGCGACGTAGCCGTAACCGAAGCCAAAGCGTCGCAATATCCAATCGTGACGATTCATCCGGAGTCTATTTCTATCGCTCAAGAGGCGGGGCTCTCTCCGGTATGCGAAACGCTTGAAGGAAACATACGATTTTCAGCCGAGTCTTCGCCAACAAACGACATATCGGCTACTATAGCCCTTATTTCAAACGGCGGCGTAGTCGCAGAAGGAATCGTATCGCATATTCCTATAGCGACAGCCGAAACACTCGGAGGAATTAAGATAGGCGACGGCATTGCCGTTGAAGAAGACGGTACTGCGTCGGTTGATATTGACGCTAAAACAGCCACTGACGAAGACGTCGCCAGGATGATAAAGAGAGTATTTGGCGAATCATAAAATACGAAAAGGGGTAAAAACATGGCGAACGAAAATGCGAATCTTACAAATCTCAGCGCGCTTGAAAAGACGGCGGAGCGGCTTAAAGCGGTGATAGACGATCAAGCTAACGCTATCGAAGGCATAAAGGGAACTGTTCCGACAAAAGTGTCGTCGCTGACGAACGACGCCGGATATCAGACGGGGCCGCAAGTTGCTACGGCTATTCAAACGGCTATAGCGCAAACTGGGCACGCTTCGTTTCAGGTTGCTTCTGCCGTTCCTTCCGCTTCATCGGCACAGGAGAACATATTGTATCTTGTTAAAAATACAACGACGGGATATTACGATATTTATGCAAAGGTCGTAAACGAAGTCGTGCGTCTCGACGACGTTTCCATAGACTTGTCCGGCTATGTTCAAAAAGAGGCGGGGAAAGGACTTTCGACAAACGACTTCACAACGGCGGAGAAAAATAAGCTCAACGATATTACCGAGGGCGCGAATAACTATACTCACCCAACAACAGCGGGCAACAAACATATTCCGTCTGGCGGTTCAAGCGGACAGATATTACG
>CATKFO010000043.1 GCA_949747515.1 uncultured Eubacteriales bacterium | reverse complement strand
GCAAGAAAATCCGGCGTAGAGCGGCGCAAGCGCTTCAATTTGAGAAGCGTAAGTATATCTGTAGGAAAGCTTCGTTTCAAGAAATACCAAAGCGGGATTGAACGACGCTTTATTTGAAGCTTAAGGAAACAAAAATTCCGCGCGAAATTTTTGCCGCCGCCATAGGCTTTTTTGCTCAGCTTTTTTCTCGAAAAAAGCGTTGAATATATGCTTTTCAAAAACTTCAAATAAGTCCTTTCCGCAAGAAAATGGAAAGGACTTAAAACTATAATCAATTCATGCTTTCGAGAAGTTTTTCAGCGGCGGCAATTTTCGTACATGTGCAGAGTATCTTCGTCGCCGTTTTAAGTTCGCCGGGTTCAGGAAACGTAGGAGCTATTCTAAGGTTTGAATCCTCCGGATCGCGTCCATAGGGATAAGTGGCTCCGGCCGGAGTGAGCGTTACGCCGACGCCTCTTGCAAGCTGGTAAACACGTTTAGCGCATCCGGGCATAACGTACATGCTGATAAAATATCCTCCGCGCGGGCAGTTCCACCGAGCCACGTCGAGTCCTGAAAGATGTTTGTCAAGCACATGTTCCACAAGCTCGAACTTTGGACGAATAATTTCCGCGTGACGGCGCATATGCTCGTGTATTCCTTCAGGATTTTTGAAAAATTTCACATGCCTCATTTGATTGATTTTATCGTATCCTATGGTCTGAGTTCCGAGTATAGGTTTAATGTTGTCTATATTTCTTTCGCTGGCGGCCATAAGCGCAAGCCCGGAGCCCGGGAAAGTAATCTTCGACGTAGAGGCGAAATAAAAAATATTGTCCTCCGTGCCGTATTCGCGCGCCCTTTCAAATATATTCGCCAGCTTTACTTCTTCATCATACAGTTCATGTACGGCGTACGCGTTATCCCAGAAAATACGGAAATCGGTAGCCGCGGGTTTCAGAGCCGCGAATTGCTCAACGACCTTGTCTGAATATGTAGTTCCTTCCGGATTTGAGAATTTCGGCACGCACCAAATTCCCTTTATTGAAGGATCTGAACAAGCAAGATCGTACACCATGTTCATGTCGGGGCCTTCCGGAGTCATCTTAACGGGTATCATTTCAATTCCAAGAGTACGGCAGATAGTAAAGTGTCTGTCGTAACCTGGGGCAGGGCAAAGAAATTTCGTCCGTCCCTGTCTAACCCATGGCTCCCGTCCTCCCGCTACGCCGAAGAGCATGCAGCGAACGATAGTATCGTACATTACGTTAAGCGAAGAATTTCCAAGGATAAGTATATTGTCTTCGGGAAGGTCGAGCAGCTCGCTGAACAGACGCTTTGTTTCCGGCAGTCCGTCAAGAATTCCATAGTTGCGGCAGTCAAGCCCGGTTTCCGAAAAACAGTCTCCGCGATCTTTTACGACGCTCAGCATTTCTGAGGATATGTCAAGCTGAGCCTGACTTGGTTTGCCTCGGGTCAGGTCGAGAGTGAGATTTTGCTCCGCCCACTCCGCCAGTTTCGCTTTTTCTTCATTCAACGCGGTCGTCAGCTCTTCTCTTGTCATTTCCGTGTACTTTTTCATATATCCTCCTATAGCGGGTTTATAAAATACTTTTACAATTTGCGCGTTTATTTCAGCAGTCCGGCGAGAATTCTTTCCTCAGCTTCTTCGGGCGTTAACCCAAGGGTTTGCAGCTTAAGTATCTGGTCCCCGGCGATGCGTCCTATGGCGGCTTCGTGAATAAGTCTCGCGTCTACGGAATTAGCGCATATTTCAGGAATAGATCGAACGGCGGCCGCGTCCATTATAACGGAATCGCATTGTACGTGACCGAAGCACTCCGCGTTGCCCGTAATAGCGGGATAAAATATCTGCGTTGAATTTCCTCTCGCGACAGATCTGGAATTTATACGCGCGGAGCTTTTCGCGCCGTCAAGTATTACGCTTGTTTTAGACTCCACCATTTCTTCTCCGGAGGTCATTATTCTCTCGTTTATAATTACCTCGGAGCCCTCTCCCGCGACGATCTCGGTTTCTCTTATGGAATCGCTTACGCCTCCAAGCTGCACCGTTTCAATTTCCACAGTCGCTCCTGCTTCCAGCTTTACGGTCATTGTAGGCTTCATTGATCGTTTGCCGGTTCCCTCCGCGTAGTGCTTTTCCACGTATTTAACGCGCGAATTTTCTCCTACGAACAACGAGTGAACTCCGTCGTGAGCGGATTTTTCATCGCCTCCGTTGTGAATTCCGCATCCGGCAACGATAAGAACGTCGCAGTCTCTGCCGATTATAAAATCGTTATAAACGGTTTCGGTAATTCCGCTTTCCGTTATAATTACCGGAATGTGAACGCTTTCATTTTTAGTCCCGTCCTTAACGGAAACTACGATGCCGGGGACTTCTTCTTTATTTTCAATAGTAATGTTCTCGGAACTTCTTCTGCCCGCTCCCTTGCCGTTTTCGCGAAGATTGTACGCTCCCGCCGGAACGGAATGCAGGTCCGCTACTTTTTCAAGAAGCCCGCGTTTTATTATATTCACGTCGCTCATTTTATAATTATGCCTTTACATAAAATTTGTTTCGTTTTATTTTTCTATATCTCGATTGGACTTAACCTTCGAACGCGCTCTTTTTTCGACGGCGTTATTTTTCAGTCGTCGGCTTTCCAGCAGGTTTTCTCGGCAAAGCCGTCTATCTTCGGCAATATTTCTTTAGGCGTCCCGCGTCCGGATACTTTGCCGTCGGCGACGAGGACTACTTCGTCCGCCTGTTCTATTATTCTTTCCTGATGTGAAATTACGATAAGGGTCGACCCGCTTTTTTCATGATAATCTCGAAAAGTTTTAGTAAGTCGGTGGAAGCTCCAAAGATCTATTCCAGCCTCCGGCTCGTCAAATATCATAACAGACGATTCAGTAGCCAACACCGAGGCAATTTCAATACGTTTCAGCTCGCCCCCGGAAAGAGAAGCGTCCACTTCGCGCGACGCGTAATCGGTAGCGCAAAGCCCCACCTGCGTAAGAAGCTCGCATACTTCCCCGTGACGAAGCTTGCGTCCCGCGGCGGTCTCGAGAAGATCCTTAACGGCCATCCCTTTGAAGCGCGGAGGGTGCTGAAATCCAAATCCGATACCGCGCTTTGCTCTTTCCGTTACAGAGAGCTCCGTTATATCTTCTCCGTCAAGCAATACGCGGCCTTCGTCCGGAGAGTATACGCCCATAATCACGCGGGCAAGAGAGGTCTTTCCTCCGCCGTTGGGGCCGGTAACGACAACGTATTTTCCGCGTTCTATATCAAGAGAAAGGCCGTCGAGTATACGGCTTTTTACGCCTCCGGAGTTTTCCGCCGAATATGAGATATTCTCAAGTTTTATCATAAATCCGTTCCTTTTACAAACGCGACGTTTTTCACGCGTTTGCGCCTTAAATCTGCGTCTTTCTTTTTATTATACTATAAATCCCTTAAAAATACAAGGATATGAGCGGGGAATATTTTAGGATATTATTGTTCCTGTGAAAAAAATTATTGTTTCCACTTGACACAGCCGCGCGGACATGATATAATACGAATCAAACAAAACTCAAAGACTTTGACGAAGACGGCATAAGTCTCAAACGAGAACGCAAAGAGAGTCCGCGAAGGTGGGATGCGGGCGGTTTTCAGACGATTGTCAATCACTTCCGAGTCGGGAGGGGGAAAGGCGCGAGCCGAGTAATGCCTCCCCGTGGGTCGCGACGTAACGGCGAAGGGCTTGATTGAGCCTAACGAGAGGTCGTCTTTACAGACGGCAATTTGAGTGGTAACGCGGGCTGCGGCTCGTCTCAAAGAAGAGACGGGTCGTTTTTTTGTTTTCGGCTCGGTCGGAAAAGTTTTTTATTGAAAGGAATTTGAATCATGGAAAACATTCTCTGTGAGGTCGCTGCAAGAATCAAAGAATTGAGAGAAATCAGCGAAATTACCGTCGAGGCGATGGCTGAAGCTACCGGAGTGACTGTTGAAGCTTATAACGAACTGGAATCCGGCTCAGCCGACTTTACTTTTACATTTATTCATAAGTGCGCCGCAAGACTTGGGGTAGAGGCTGTGGATCTGCTTCGCGGGCAAAGTCCGACCCTCGACGAATACTGCGTTAATCGAAAAGGGCGCGGTATGCCGATCGCTCGACGCGCGGGATTTACCTACAACAATATAGCTCCTCTTTTCAAGAACAAGATCGCCGAGCCGTTTATCGTCTCCGCTCCATATACTCCCGGAAACGAGAACGCGCCGGTTAAGCTAAGCCGCCACGAAGGCCAGGAGTTCGACTATATTCTTTCCGGCTCGCTGAAAGTAGTGGTAAACGGCAATACGGAAACGCTGGAAGCCGGCGACTCAATATATTACGACAGCTCCATGCCTCACGGAATGACCGCCATAGGCGGAGAATGCGTATTCCTTGCTCTCACAATAAGCGACGGAGGAGTGGCGTACGATTATCCCGAGAACGGCGAAACCTCCGAATCTTTCGTAAAAAAAGCGACTTTGTCTTCTATGCCTGAAAACCCCGTATATGAAAAATTTATAACAGTCGAGGAAAAGGACGGACTTGTTACAGGAGTAAAATTTCACGACTGTGAAAATTATAACTTTGCCTTCGACACAGTCGACGCTATAGCCGAAAAGTCTCCGGATAAACTCGCTATGCTCCACTTGGACAGAGTCAAAAATGAAACCAGATTTACATTCGGAGATATGAAGAAGCTGTCTAATAAAACTGCGAATTATCTCCAGTCCCTCGGCATCCAGAGAGGAGACAACGTAATGGTCGTCCTTAAGCGTCACTGGGAATTCTGGCCCGTCATGCTGGCTCTTCATAAAATAGGCGCGGTTGCAATTCCCGCTACGGCCATGCTTGTTGAAAAAGACTTTGAATATCGCTTCCGCGTAACCAATACCAAGGCCATTCTTTGCACTACGGACGGAGACACCGACGCTCACGCTGAAAGGGGTGCGGACGACGCGGGGCTTAAAGATATGATAAAAATAGCGGTTAGACCCTCGGGCTGCGGAGAAGTTCGCGGCGGCTGGCACGACTTCGGAGAGGAGTTCGGAAAATTCTCAGACGAATTTGAGCGCCCGGAAGGGGTAGGCGGACAGGAGACTATGTTCATGCTCTTCACGTCCGGCACCACAGGTTATCCTAAAGTCGCCGCTCATAGCCATACTTACGCTATCGCCCATTTTCTCACCGCGCGCGCATGGCATAACGCCGACCCCGAAGGACTCCACTTTACCATATCCGATACAGGATGGGGCAAGGCGTTATGGGGAAAGCTTTACGGGCAATGGCTCTGCGAAAGCGCCGTATTCACATATGATTTTGATCGTTTTGACGCCCACGATATTCTTCCTCTCTTCTCCAAGTACGGAATCACCACGTTCTGCGCGCCGCCGACAATGTATCGTTTCTTTATAAAAGAAGATATATCCAAGTACGATCTCAGCTCGCTGAAATATACTACAATTGCCGGAGAAGCCCTTAACCCGGAAGTGTACGACCGCTGGTTGGAATACACTGGCCTTTCGCTTATGGAAGGATACGGTCAGACTGAAACAACGCTAACGGTGGGCAACTTTGTCGGAGATACTCCAAAGCCGGGATCAATGGGCCGTCCGTCCCCTATGTACAAAGTTATGATACTGAATTCCGATGGAACCGAGGCCGATATAGGAGAAACGGGTGAAATCGTTGTCGATACCCGCGAAGGGGCTCCGTTCGGATTGATGAAGGGCTACTATAAAGACCCGGAAGCTACAAAGTCCGTATGGCACGATGGATTTTATCATACCGGAGATACGGCGTGGCGCGACGAATCAGGGAATTATTGGTATGTGGGCCGTGTCGACGACGTAATAAAATCTTCCGGGTATCGTATCGGACCTTTTGAGATTGAGAGCGTTATTATGGAGCTTCCATATGTTCTTGAGTGCGCGGTTACGGCGGCGCCAGATCCGGTGCGAGGCCAGGTAGTTAAAGCGTCTATTGTTCTTGTACGCGGCAAGGAGGGGTCAGACGAGCTAAAGAAAGAAATTCAAACGTATGTTAAAGAGCATACCGCTCCGTACAAATACCCTCGTATAGTGGAATTCCTTGACGAGATGCCTAAGACCATAAGCGGTAAGATTCGCCGAGTAGAGCTGAGAGGCGAAGATAAAAAGCTGTAATTTTTACCCGAGATTAACTTAATAGTTTGCTAAAAGATAAGCGCGGCTGAGCGACAATGGTTCGGCCGCGCTTTCGTTTTTCGTTATTAAGCAGTCCCGCGAACTGCTGGGGACAGTCTGTTAAGCGAAGTACACATTATATATTCAACGCTTTTTCGAAAAAAAGCTATGCAAAAGAGTTTCAGCGGCGGCATTCTCGCTCTCACCGCGAAATTTGAACGCGAGATGTTATACAAACGTATTGCTTTTGGAACCAACTTCGGTTGCCGCTCAACTCCGCTATGCTGAGCGAACGTCTCATTTTGACAGCCTCTCAAACAGCTGTTGAAGCTTGCTTCATTTCAACAAGCTGACGAAAGCAGCTTGCTCGCAAGCTGCGGCAGATCTTTGTGAAGCGAAACTTGATTTTCTTTGCACTTTTAGGCCAACGGCATGAAAGGGTTCGTTCTTTCAAAAAAGAAAGTATAAAGTTTCTCTCGCTTTTTTCGAGAAAAAAGCTGAGCAAAAAAGCTATAGCGGCGGCATAAATCTCGCGCGGGATTATGTTCTGCTACGCTGGAATGAAGCAATACGTATCCCGCTTCGTTATCTTCTGAAAAGAAGCTTTCCTACAGGTAAACTTGCGTTTCTCAAAGTGTAGAGCTTGCGCCGCTCTTCGGCGTAACTCTCGCTCCCACAATATAAAACAG
>CATKFO010000042.1 GCA_949747515.1 uncultured Eubacteriales bacterium | reverse complement strand
AAACTCCGTTCAACAAAAAGACGGTCGACGAAATCAACTCATGGGTCGACAAAAACACCGACGGCATGATCAAAGAAATAGTAAACGAATTAAGCCCGGATGAAGTAATGCATCTCATAAACGCCGTTGCTTTCGACGCCGAATGGGAAAGCCCTTATATGGAATCGAACGTTGAAGAAGCGACGTTTACATCAAAAGACGGAGACGAGAAGAACGTCGAAATGATGTTTTCAAACGAAATCATGCTAATCGATAACGGAAACGCATCCGGATTTATAAAAAATTATTGCGGTAGGAAGTACGGCTTCGCAGCTCTGCTTCCAAACGAAAATATAAATATTGACGATTATATTGAGAAACTTGATCTTAAAGACGTTTTAGATAATATAAAAAATAGCGAAGAACTTTACGTAGACGTAGGCTTTCCAAAATTTAATTTAGACTATTCAAAATCTCTGAACGATTTGCTTGCCTCTCTTGGAATGCCAACGGCTTTCGATCCAAATAACGCTGATTTTTCAAACATGGGTTCATCAAACGAAGGAAACATATATATCGGAGAGGTAACGCACAAAACCCATATTGCCGTCGATACAAAAGGAACAAAGGCCGCGGCGGCTACCGATGTTGAAATGAAAAACCTTTCCATTTCCATCGGTGGAGAAGAACCCTTCGCAGTATTCGACCGGCCTTTCTTCTATATGATAATCGATAACTCGACATTTCTTCCGATATTCATGGGAACTGTTACCGACATAGGAGAATAAAAGGGAGGCGGACGTCTGAAAATTAAGTTAAATAAAAATCAGAAGTATTGTTTTTTCAGACAAGAAATGCGCCTTCCGCCCCACGCGGGGGCGCGTTTCGTCTAAGACGAAACCGACCGGAATCCAAAGAAAAAGAAGGGCATGGGTCATAATAATGAGAAATATAGTTAAAAAATCTGTTTTGATCGTCCTATTCCTCTCTTTACTTATTACATCCGTTGTGTATGCGAATGGATTAGATAAGGGCGAAATAAATTTACGCGTGATTGAGGAAACAAGAGCCGCGAAAGAACCTTTATCCAACGGGGAGATAAAGGAAAGATCAGAAACGCAGCCGATAGAGGAAACCGTAACGGAAACGAAAATCGATATGGATTCCATAAATGAAATTATCGAAGTACGTTATTGTTTTCGTCCTGAGCCGGACTATGAACGCCAGCTTTGGGAATCCGACGACGTAATCTTCGGCGAGGTAATCGAAGAGCTTGAAGGAAGGTATTCAAATCCGAACGGTGAAATTGAGGAGATCGGAAACGACTGGATAACGACATATGCAGTCAGGGTGGACAAATCATACAAAGGCTTGCTGACGGAAGGCGAAACGGTAATCGTAAACACATGGAACGAATTCTCCCCCGAAGAGAAGAAAAATTATAAAGAAAACGGTATTCTCATAATCGGAGATGAAGAATTTTATCTGCGCAAAGGACAGCGCGGCATATTTATGCTGGAACAGACGCAACATATGACGACCGAGAACAATGAACCTTTATATCATATTGTTATGGAAAAACAAGGCATATTCGAGGCGAAAGAAACGGACTCGACTTTGATAACCGAAAATGAGAAGACAATTTACTCGTCGTCGTGCTTTGAAATAACTCTCGACCAGATAGCCGACGACATCAAAAAAGCAGATGAGATTTACAAAGACGAAGACAAACGCTCTCCCAACAATATATAAATATTTGCGAAGCGACGTCGCATATGAAGTAGCCGCGGACTACGTTTACTAGAAAAGCAATGTTATGGAGTAAACAAACCAGCTTTAGAATTAAAAAGTCGAAACAACCTTTACAAAACAGCAATGTATATAAGTAGGTCTAAAAAATATAGACGCATGATAAAAACATATAAAACATTGGAGGGCAAAATGAAAAGAACTCTTGTTTTGGTGTTGACCGCGGCGTTGGCAGTATCTTTAGGAATGACCGGATGCGGAGAGAAAAATTCTGCAAAAGAAACTTTTTCTTCAGTATTGGAAACAAAAGAAAAAAAGGATATTTTAGTAATGCGCTATTCTTATCCTGAGCCGGACTACGAATACCAACTTTGGTTGTCTGACGATGTAATTTTCGGTGAAGTAGTCGAAGAACTTGACGGAAAATATTCCAATCCAGACGGAGCGATTGAAGGTCTTGGGAACGCATGGATAACGCCGTACGCGGTTAAGGTGGAAAAATCGTATAAAGGCGTTATAAAGGAAGGTGAAACAATAGTTGTAAACGCGTGGAACAATACCGGCGTTTATCCCGAAGATGAAGAAACGTATACCATACAAACTAACGAAAGAGAATTTTATCTGCACGATGGCCAGAGAGGCATATTTATGCTTGCTTATTCGAAAGTACCGGCAGATGATAATGAACAGGCATACTATGTTGTTATGGATAATGAAGGCATATTCGAAGCAAAGGATATGGGCGTTTCTTTAACGAGCGAAAATGAGGACGTAATTTACGCTTCTCCTAGCTTTGAAATCACGCTCGATCAAATAGCCGGCGATATACAGAAAGCAGACGAACTTTACAAAGACATAGATAAAAACGCTCCCAGCGAGATTTTTGTGAACGACGACGAGGTCGACGCTGCCGCCGGCCAGACGAACGGCATTACGGAGTAAGACATCTACTTAATATTATATAATAGTGAAAGCTTATAAAAGCACCGACGAGGTGTACAGATGAAAAAACGCAAAATTATTTATTTGATTTCAATAATTATTTGCATCGCGATAGTTGTCAGCGCGTCATTCTATATAGGATATAAAACCGCTTACAATCGCATTGAAAATTCTGAAAAATTCGGTCGACGCCAAACGTTTTATGCAACTGTTTCCGACGTTTCGAGTACAGAAACGGTTAAAGGCATGAGAGTAAAAGGTATTGACGCAAACGATATAAATTTCAGGGGCGAGTTCACATTTTTGGTGGAAAAAGAAACAAAAATCGTATGGCGAAACACATATATTACATTTGAAGATTTGGACGTAGGAGATATGGTTTCAATTACTTTTTACGGAGAGATTCTGGAAACCTATCCGGCGCAAATATCTCATGTTGAACAAATTCAATTGCTTGACGATACGATCTAACATTTCATTTTATCGGTTTCGCTGTAGTAACCCACGTCGGCTTCCATTGCGTATTGAAAGCTTAATTCAGAAATTGAATAGCTCGCTTTCGGAGTATAACAAAAACGGATTTTATATAAAGCAGCGGCTAGTTATTAAGATTTGAATCCGATAAATCTATCTTTTTCATCTTAAAGAAGTGAAAGCATTATCTCTTTTTCAAAAAGAAAGCGAAGGCATATGCCAAAAACTGCATCCTCTTATTTTGAAGATGCAGTTCTTTCTTTTTTATTCTATTAAATTGGCGCGAATTTTGTCAATCGTTTCAGCAGGTATTCCAAGCGAATTGAAATAGCTCTTTAAAAGCTCGGCATGAGTTAAGCTCTTGTCTGTTGAAGCGCCGCGCAAACTTTCAAAAAAGCCCTGCGGTCCAAGCGAATCCTCAATTATATGACGCTTATTTATTACCGACAACGTAGTGGCGTTAAAATCAAGCGCGACGTCCACCCACTGCAATTCAAGTAAAACACCGAGCAAATATCCTATAGTGCCCGTTCTGTCGGCTCCGGCAAGGCAGTGAAAATATACCGGAAAAACGCTGTCGTCGGCGAACAGCTCGAGTATTCGTCTGACTGCGGCTCGGTCGTCGTCAGTCATTCCTCCTCCGTACGCTATCATAGGCATGATTTTATACTCAACATTATCTCCGATAACGCTCTTCGTCTGCACGCCTATAGCCTCGTCTCTAAGATCTATTTCGGTTTTTATCCCAAGATCCTCTCTCATAACGCGCTTTCCTTCATCGGTAAGTTCGTACTGTACTCCAACCTTGCTTTCGATAGTTCCTCCTCTATATACGAGGCCTTGCTTTACCCGTCGTCCGTTTACAGTCGTTTTTCCGCCAAGATCTCGGATATTGGATCCGCCGTCCGCGCGTATAAATCTCGTCTCTCCGGGCGCGGTTGTAAACGTAAATGTTTCGCCTTTTCCGTCCCCTTCGTTCACTCTCCAATAATACGTCTCTCCGCTTAGCAGATTGTCGGCTATCAGAAAATATAATCCGTTTTCTCCGGCGGACGCTCTCGCCATACCGACCGACGCGATTTTGCCGCGCCGAGACTCCGATTCTATAAAATCAGAATTAAGCGATATTTCAAAATTCATTTTTGAGGTAGGATCGTCGCAGCTCCATTGAAACATAACCGCAGCCGGATAGCTAAGATTTCTGCCGGACGCCATATCGTGACTTATCCAGCCGTAGGATTCGCTGCTTTTTGTTATTCCTTCTCGTTCGCGGCGTATAAATTCGCGTTGAACGTCGGTCAATATGGATATCTGAGCTCCGTTTTTCGGAGCAATCAATTTAATCATGATTTATACCTTTCAATTTAATTGCGTCAAAATATTATAACAAGTATTGGCGGCTCTATAAAAGTCAATGAAAGCCGTTGATTTTACCGTCTCCGCGTGATATACTTAAGAAAAAGTCGGCAAAGAATAATAATTATCTTTTATATGCTTATGTTTGGGTAAACAGCGCTATATCATATAAATTCAAATAGAAAGAAGAGAAAAAATGACGGAGCTTTATACGTATTTCAAGAGTATAATAGATCAGGATCTATGCGCCGTGGTAATATGCAACTTATTCCACAAAATAATTTACATGAATCCAGCCGCCTGCAAAAGATACGAAAAAAGCGGCGGAAAACTTTTGGGAAAAAGCCTTTTGGATTGCCATAACGCCGAGTCATGCAAAACTATTGAAGAAGTCCTCGCATGGTTTAAAGAAAGCGCCGAGAACAATATCGTTTACACATTCCGCAACGATCGTGAAAACAAGGACGTATATATGGTTGCGCTGAGAGACGATAACAAGGCTCTTATAGGCTACTATGAAAAACATGAATATAGAAACGCTGAGACGGCGCCTTTATACGATTTCAAAAAAACTACTTAGAAGCGATAACGCGCATCTAAGAATTAAAGTAATTCTGAAAGATCGGAAGAGGTAATTCCATATATATTAAAATCAGAAGACGCGACCGCGCGCTTTATCGCCTCCGGCTTAAACTGAAGACCGATTAAAGAGGATCTTAGAGAGTCGACGCCGTCGGAATCTGCGGAAAAAAAGTCTCCCCTGACGGAAGCGTCCGAAACTATTCCGCGCTTTACTTCAAATCCGAAAATTATAGTTCCGCCGGGAGTTCGGCATTCTTTTTCAATAGTAAAATTCGGAGACGAACCGAATATGTTTTTTTCATCTCGAAACTTCGTTTCGGCAATGCTCCGGACTCGGCTTAAATCGGCGTCGGTAAGTACGTATTCTCCGGATACCGGGAGCAGAGTCAGCAGTTTTTTCTTAAAGGATGTCGGAGTAGGATACCGCTCTCTCATCCCTTTAAGATCAGATATATTTACGACTCTGTCTCTTACAGATTTTATCGCTTTTGAACGTATTTTGTATTCCGGTAAAGCGGTCGCTCTTTCCATTTCCTCAATATTCGTGGAAAACAAAAGCGATCCATGGTGAACCGTGCGGCCTGACGCTTTGAACTGAGCGTTGCCGGATATCTTTCGTCCGTTCGCCATAATATCGTTTCTTCCGGACGACTCGGCTTCCACCCCCATTTTCCTAAGAGCTTCTACAATGGGAATCATATACCTTTCAAATTCTATATCTTCTCCGCCTCCTCCTATAAAGCTGTACTGAAATCCGCCTCCGTCCGTGTATATGGCTCCTCCGCCGGAGAGTCGTCTGACCAAATGTATTCCTTTGGCTGACGCATATGAAAGATCGATTTCTTCATATGGATTTTGATACTTGCCTAACATAATAGTAGGAGTAGTGCTCCACAGCAATAATACGTCCTCTCCAAGCTGTTTTTCAGCGGCAAAGTAATATTCAACGCCAAAATTCAGGTAAACGTCGTCGGTTCCCGTCTCGATATATATCATATCGGATCTCCTTTTTCGCCTTATCCGCAACGTAGTTCTTTCGTCTAGTTGTTCGCCGTTTCGCTAAACGACTTAGCGGCATGGTAAGAACTTCGCGCAAGAGGCGACGACACCACGCCGGTAAAACCTAATTTCTTCGCCTGTATTTCGTATTTTGAAAACTGCTCCGGAGTTACATATCTGTCAAGAGGAACATGGGCTTCCGAAGGACGTAAATACTGGCCTATAGTAACGATATCGCATCCTGTTTTACGTACGTCCCTGAGAAGAGACATAATTTCGTCGTCCGTCTCTCCAAGACCAACCATAAAACCCGTTTTGGTATAGATATCCGGACGTTTTTCCTTTGCATAGCGCAAAACGCCGAGAGAACGCTCGTATTCAGCCCCGAGACGAACGGAGGAATATAAACGGCTGATTGTCTCCACGTTATGCCCAAGTATATCCGGACGGGCTTCAAGCATGACGTCGATAGAGCGTTCGTCTCCTTTTAAGTCTGAAATAAGAGCTTCCACGGTTATATTTGGGTTAACGCGGCGTATTTCATCAATAATGGCCGCAAAATGACCGGCTCCTCCGTCTGGCAAGTCGTCTCGCGTAACCATGGTAACTACCGCGTGGCCAAGTCCTAATTTTTTTACGGCTTTCGCCACGGACGGCGGTTCGTCGGGATCAGGAGGGAGAGGCAACCCGTGGGCGACGCTGCAAAAACGGCAGTCGCGCGTGCATTTGTCGCCGAGTATCATGAACGTCGCGGTACGACTGGCAAAGCACTCTCCTATATTTGGGCAGTTCGCCTCTCGGCAAACCGTATTCAGCCCCATACCCTTCATCATTTCCGCCACCTCCCGGACGGCGGCTCCGTTATATTTTACTTTAAGCCATTCCGGCTTTTTTTCTTTATTATCCGTCATACGATATCGTCCGTTTCGATCTGTGCGAGTACTGTCCCCGGCTCTACGGCGTCGCCCTCTTCAACAAAAATATCGCTGATTGTTCCAGAAGAATCAGCCTCTATTTCAGCGACGACCTTGTCCGTTTCAACTTCATAAATAACGTCTCCGGCAGAAACGCTGTCTCCAGCTTCGACGTTCCACCGGCAAAGAATTCCCTCTTTCATATCCGGCTTAAGAGCCGGCATAGCGATATTTTTTTTCACAGTATCCTCCGTTTACCTCAATATATTTCGTAATTATTTTCCAGTTAACATAAGTCGCGCGGCGTCATGTCCTATCCCCGCCTCTACGAGAGAATCGAGGCTTAGTCTCGCTCCTATCAAGCTCTCGCGTACGTCTTCCGTAAAGCCAGACGATACGGATTCAATAATTCCGCGTTTCGCAGTATATTCTACGCCGTCCGACCGAAAATGAAAGCGTGGAGAATATCCGTATATCCATTCCCATGAAGAATATTTTTCAGACGCAAGCGCCTCTGCTTTGAGGATTGTTACATCGTCAAGCCTCGTTTCCTCAGCTTCGGGAAATATCAACCTCCGCAGCTGAGATTCAAAATCTTCCGATTTTAGAAAAGCGAGATCAGCAGGCAAAAAATCTTTTATATTGGCTACGGCTGCGACTCGGCTCTTAACGGCTCGGGAATCCATAGCGGAGCAAAACGCTCTCCGCTCTCCCGTAAGACGGTCAAGTCTGTCAATGTTTGAATCAAATAGCAGCGTTCCGTGATGCAGAAGCCTGTCGCCAACGCGAGCCTGCGCGTTGCCGGAGATCTTCTTGCCGTTCGCCGTGATATCGCAGCCAGCCGCTTCAGCAGGCACGCCGATACTATTAAGCGCGTTCACTACCGGCGCCAGCATAGACGAATAGTCAAGATCGCCGCCATAGTTAAGAATAAACGTATAGTTTATATTTCCCTCGTCGTGGTATACGGTCCCGCCGCCGGAAAAACGTCGGCATATTGAAACTCCTTCGTCGGAAGCGGCGCATACGTCCGCCTCCTCATAAATATTCTGTCCCCTGCCGCACACTATGGCAGGCGAGTCGCGCCATATCATAAATATATCGTCGGAAGAATACCTGAGCAGATACTCCTCGAGGGCAAGATTAAAATACGGCGATCGGAACTCGTTTTTTATATAATACATTTCGCACCGTCCTTACGCGCCGACGTTCTCATATACGCGTTAATCCGGATTTCTCTCGGCGAGCAAATTGTGATACTTCTGATAGAAGTCGTAGAAATATCCGACGTCCAAGGCCTCGCGTATTTTATACGTCAGTGAATTGTAAAAGTATAGATTGTGCGACACAGCGAGCATCATGCCAAGCGCCTCCTTAGCTTTAATAAGATGGCGAATATATGAACGGCTGTGATATCGGCAAGCGGGGCATCCGCAGTTTTCGTCGATCGGACGCGGATCGCGGGCGTATTTTTCATTAAGCAAATTCATCTTTCCGCCCCACGTAAACAAATTTCCGTGGCGAGCGTTTCTGGACGGCATAACGCAGTCGAAAAAGTCTACTCCTCTGTACACGGCCTCAAGTATATTTTGAGGAGTGCCGACCCCCATAAGATATCGAGGTTTGTCAACAGGCATGTACGGCTCGACCGCGTCGATAACCCGATACATTTCCTCAGCGCTTTCTCCGACGGCAAGTCCGCCTATAGCGTACCCGTCGCACGGTATTTCGCGTATATTTTTCATGTGCTCGATACGGAGATCCTCATACGTGCTTCCCTGATTGATTCCAAAAAGCATTTGTTTTTTGTTTATAGTACCGTCAAGAGAGTTCAGTCTGTCCATTTCGGCCCGGCAGCGTTCAAGCCAGCGAACCGTTCGGTCGCACGAACGCCTTGTATACTCGTATTCCGCGGGATTTTCAATGCACTCGTCAAACGCCATAGCTATCGTTGAAGCCAGATTCGACTGAATTCTCATCGACTCCTCGGGTCCCATAAAAATACGCTTTCCGTCTATATGCGAAGCAAAATACACGCCCTCTTCCTTTATACGTCGCAGGGAGGAGAGAGAGAACACTTGGAATCCTCCGCTGTCGGTAAGAGTAGGCCCGCGCCATCCGGTAAACTTTCCAAGTCCGCCCATATCGCGCACCAGTCCGTCGCCTGGACGTATGTGAAGGTGATATGTGTTAGACAGCATGACCTGACATCCGACGTCCTCGAGATTCTCGGAAGAAAGCCCTCCTTTTATAGCTCCGCAGGTCGCGACGTTCATGAACACAGGAGTCTCTATATCTCCGTGAGGAGTTTCCAGCGTTCCCCGCCTCGCCTTGCATTTTTCATCATTCTTTTTTATTATAAACATGCGCTTTCTCCGTATAAGTGTATTCATGGGGCCGCCGCTCCATCGCCTTCGGCTCCAGGTCTGATCGATTATAATTATCAGTTAAAATTATCCGATTCGCGCGAACTGCCGGTCTATAGAGGATTTTTTCACCTCGAACGCCACGGGTCTTCCGTGCGGACAAGTGCGAATAACGGCTCCGTCTTCCCCCGGCCTTTCAATCAATCTGTCGCATATCCATTTGATATGAGCCCTATCGTATATCCTCCCGCCTTTGACGGCGGCCTTGCATGAAGCCTGAAAAAGTCTCGCTTCAAAGAATTCCTCCGCGGCGGCTTCTACCCCCGCTCCTACGTCGGAAAGTTGAGATATCAGAGAGCTCATGAGCTCTACCGCTTCGTCGCATGAGAGCATGTCGGGAATTTGAGTAACGTTAACCTTTACCGCGGCGCCGTCTCTTTCTGTAAAAAATTCGAACCCAAGGCTTCTCACGCGATCTCCGTATTCTTCAAGCGCGGCCGCCTCGATCTCAAGGACGGTAAGCCGTCTTGGAATCATAAGTATTTGTCCGCCTCGCTCCGTTTCCTTCATTTTGCGTTTCAGCTCGTCAAAGATAATTCTTTCGTGAGCAGCATGCTTATCTACAAACAGAAGTCTGTCCTCAAGCTGAAGTATCACGTAAGTATTGTACGCCTCTCCGAGAATAACATAATCTCCGGATTCCTCCGACGCTTTAAAATCTTTTTTATGCGAAATATTGCCGGCGGATTCAGCTGCGTCGATCGTCGTCTTGACCGGAGCCTCCGACGAGGCTGCGCTCATTGCGCAGGAGGATTTTAAAGAGTCGCCTGCGTCGTCGCCGGTTTTCAACGAACCGGACGTCTCAGACGCAGGTAAAGTTTTCAGAGCGAATTCTTTTTCCCGCGCGGTTTCATATTGCCTCTCCGCACGATGGTCGGCGTCCTTGGCAGGGGAAGCGTCTCTTTCAGAAAAAGTTTCAGACGGGAAATTTATCGCGCCGCCGCTCGTTTTTTCACATTCGTTATCGTCAAAGCGTATCTTGGTCTGCTCAGGAAGCTTTTCCTTCGAATCCGCGGGAACAAACGCTCCGAGCAAACGGCGAGCTTCCTTGCCGTCGATCCAAAAATCCGATTTTTTTATCCGTTCCCGAGGATCCGAGGTCTCCTCTATCTTCTCCGTACTCGCGCCGTATCGTCCCGCTTCGGGCTGCAAATTTGCGCCTTTCTCTTTTATTTGCGTCTTAGCGCCGACGGACGCGATAACACGGCTGGGAACGGAGTTATTCGTCCTTATATCAGAAGCGCAGGATATGGATTCGGTAGGATTCTTTCGCTTTGGAAATATATTTAGTTCCGGTCGAACTACCGTAGATTCTAAAGCGTTAATTACGGCGTAATAAACCGCGTCGAAAATTATTTTTTCATTTGAAAATTTGATCTCAAGCTTTGCCGGATGAACGTTTACGTCGACGGCGGCCGGATTCAAATCGATATTAAGCACGCAGAACGGAAACTTGTCCGCTGGAATCCGAGCGCGGTACGCCTGTTCTACAGCGGCCATAACAGTCTTGCTCTTAACATATCTGCCGTTAACAAAAAAGTTTTCCGTATTTCTGTTAGATTTTATAAGATCCGGCTCGGATGTAAATCCTGCGACGGATATTCCTTCTGCGGAACGGTCGACCTTTATCATTCTCGACGATACGTCGCGCCCAAAAACCGTATGTATGGCGCTCGTTAGCCTTCCGTCTCCCTGGGTATAAAATTTTAACGCTCCGTCGCATATATACTTTATGGAGATGTCCGGACGAGACAAAGCTATCCTTTCCACAAGAGCGCCCACCGCCGCGGCCTCCGTAGCGTCCTTTTTCAGAAACTTCCTCCGCGCTGGAACATTGTAAAACAGTTCCTCGACTACTACGGTCGTTCCCTCGGCGCAGCCCGTCTCCGTAATATCTACCACCTCGCCGCCGTCCGCCGTAAGCATGGCTCCCTCGCTTGACCCGTGAGGACGTGAAAATATCCGCATACGCGACACGGATGAAATCGCCGCAAGCGCTTCTCCTCTGAATCCGAGAGTGCTTATACGGCTCAGATCGTCGGCTCCGCTTATTTTGCTCGTAGCGTGACGAAGTATGGCGACTGGCAAATCCTCGGGCTCCATGCCGCAGCCGTTATCGGAAATTCTTATAAACGCTACGCCGCCGCGCTGTATTTCGACGGTCACCGCATCGGCTCCCGCGTCGATTGAATTTTCGAGAAGCTCCTTTACAATGGAAGAGGGCCGATCCACAACTTCTCCCGCAGCAATAAGATTGGCCACGTCAAATCCAAGCACGTTTATTCTTCCCACGTCTAACTCCTTCCCGCCGCCTCGGCGTTTGCTCCGGCGCTTTTTATGTCTCGCTGCGCAGGAGTATGCGTCGCCCCTTACATCAGCATCTTTTTCCACTCAAATATAAGATTCATCGCCTCGATCGGAGTAAGAGTGTTTATATCCGACGCTCTGATACGATCGGCCACGGATTCAGCCGCGCTCTCGAGCATACTGATAGCGACGTCGTCTTCGACCGCGTTATCGCCGCCTTTACGGCATGCCGGAGGCTGATTGGGCGCTCCGCTTTCAAGCTCGCGAAGTATTTCCTTGGCGCGTTTTGTTATTTCTCCGGGAACTCCGGCCAGCTTTGCTACTTCGATACCGTAGCTATCGTCTGCGGGACCTTTTAAAATCTTTCTGAGAAACGTAACGCCGTCTCCCCTCTTTTTCGCCGCAATATTATAATTAACGACTCCTTCCATTTCCTCTTCAAGAGAGGTCAGCTCGTGATAATGCGTGGCGAACATGGTCTTCGCTCCAAGCTTTCGTCCCGCGGTATATTCCGCAACTGACCGAGCGATACTCATTCCGTCGTACGTGCTCGTGCCTCGGCCTATTTCGTCGTATATTATAAAGCTGCGTCGGGTGGCGTTGTTCAAAATATAAGCTACCTCGCGCATTTCAAGCATAAACGTCGATTGACCCGAGGCAAGATCGTCGGAAGCTCCGACCCTGGTAAACAGCTTGTCGACTACCCCTATTCTCGCCTCGGAAGCGGGTACGAAGGAGCCTATCTGAGCCATAAGGACTATTAGAGCCGTTTGCCTCATATACGTAGATTTACCCGCCATATTCGGACCGGTAATAAGCGCGAGTCGGCTGTCGGTCGTATTGAGGAACGCGTCGTTTGGGACAAAATATGAATCTCTGACGAAACGTTCTACGACCGGGTGTCTTCCGTCCTTTATCTCGATCGTATCTCCGTTGTCAACTTCAGGACGCGCATATCCGTTCTGAGCGGCCGTCTCCGCAAAAGAAACAAATACGTCGAGCCGCGCGAGAGCGTCTGCGGAAGCTCTTATACGCGTCTCCGCGTCCGCTACGATTCCTCTCACGTCGCAGAACAGCTCGTATTCAAGATTTTTCAGCTTGTCCTCCGCGCCGAGAATAGTCGATTCCATAGTCTTTAGCTCGTCTGTAATGTACCTCTCCTTGTCGGAAAGAGTCTGCTTCCTGATATAAGAATCAGGTATCTGGTCGGATGCGGAACGAGGAACCTCGATATAATATCCGAACACGCGGTTGTAACCGATCTTTAAGCTTTTAACCCCTAATTTTTCTCTCTCGTCCGCCTCCGCGCTCTTAATCCAATCCTTACCGTTTTTCATAATGTAACGAAGCTCGTCCACTCCGGAATTATATCCGTCTCGAATCATACCTCCTTCTCTCACTTGAAAAGGCGGCAAATCGACGATAGCGGAATCTATAGCCGTAAAAATATCCTCGAGAGTATCGAGATTATCCCGTATTGAAGCAAGTTCGCCGGACGCTATGCCGGACAGGGCTTCCCTTACGGTCGGAAGAAGCCTCACCGTCTCCGCGATTGCACGGAGATCCTTCGCCCCCGCGGTACCGTAGTTTACCTTAGTAACAAGACGCTCCAAGTCGAGCGCTCCTGAAAGAATATCGCGCACCTCTTCCCGAAGCATAAAATTATCCTTAAGCTCTTCCGTCGCCTGCTGACGTGAAACGATACGCCTAACGTTAGTAAGAGGATGTTCTATATATTTTTTCAAAAGCCGGGCTCCCATAGCGGTTCCCGTTTTATCCAAAACCCAAAGGAGAGAGCCTCGCTTTTCTTTTGTGAGCATAGTTTCGCAAAGCTCAAGATTTCTCCGCGTAGATATATCCATTTCAAGAAATTCCGAACTTTCGTATGTAGCGAGAGTACGCAGATACGATATGTCCTTCATCTGCGTCTCGGCAACGTACTTAAGCGCCGCGCCCACGGCGACCAAAGCCGCGCGGGATTTTCCCTCAATTTGATCGGCTCCGAATTGATCTCTGGCTCTGCCGATACAAGACTCCGGTTCAAAATACCCGGAAGCTCCGTCTGTGAACAAAGCGTCGAGTCTCTCCTCAATAAATTCAGCCGCGCGCGGTATCTTCTTTTTCGGGACGTTCGTGATAATTTCTTTGGGAGAATATATGGATAGCTCTCCGGTAAGTCCATCCTCCGAGGAGGTTCCGTCCGTCGACGTAGCGCATATGAAAGCCGTGGAAATATCGGCGAAGCAAATTCCAGCCGACGTTCCGTCGCAGTATATCGTGCAGAGATAATTATTTTTGTCCGCCGAAAGAAGGTCTGACTCCACGACCGTTCCAGGCGTGATTACGCGAACCACCTCCCGGCGGACAAGATTCTTCGCGGTCGCCGGATCCTCCGTTTGCTCGCATATCGCCACCTTATATCCCTTTTCAATCAGCTTGCCGATATACCCCTCGCTGGAGTGATAAGGCACCCCGCACATAGGAGCTCTCTGCTCTTCGCCGCAGTCGCGGCCGGTAAGGGTAAGATCAAGCTCCCGAGAGGCAAGCTGAGCGTCTTCAAAAAACATTTCATAAAAGTCTCCGAGCCTATAGAAAAGGATATAGTCCCGGTACTGATCCTTTATTTCAAAATACTGCTTCATCATTGGAGTCATAGCTTATCCATCCCTTCTTTCCGGCGGCGCATTGTTAAAAAATATATGTCCGCGGGTATTTCCGCATAGTTGTTTGTCAACCTGTCCGTAAAGTTGCGGTCAGTGGCATCCTCCGCATGAGGAACAGTCGTGAGCGCAGGGACGCGAGCCGGTTATAGCAAACTGAAGCTCTCCGTACACCTCGTTCATAAGCGCGTCGAAATTTTCCTTAGCTTCAATGTAAGCCGCGTATACCGGGTGCTCGGTAACCTTTGTATAAATTTCGTCTATGCGCTTGCTTATAGCTTCGCGAGTCGCTTCGTCTGAGTCGACGGCGTTGGAAATAAGACTCTGCTGCGTGTTATACTCGGCGATAAGGCCGTTGAGTTCCTCGCATCTTTCGTATTCTTCCATAGCCGCGTCGAGGGCCTTTGCTCTTTCGTCGTTCTTAATAAGCGAGCCGAGAGCTCCGGCGGCGATCTTCATTTCATTTGTCAGAACATTGTTTTCCATTTTTATATCTTCCTTCTTCAGTATTTTTATTTTTTAAGTATTCCTTCTATAGAATACGAGCCTGCCGAGGTTATCTCGACGTCTGCGAACCGTCCGATAAGAGACTTGTCCCCCGCAAAGTGAACTGGTCTCGCAGGCTGACCGCGTCCCGTCAACATATTTTCGTCGGTTCGGCTTACCTCGTCCGCAAGCAGACGGAGGGTACGACCTATAAAACGGGAATTTCTTTTCACCGATATTTCATCCTGAAGAGCTATCAGCTTCTGAAGGCGAGAGGTCGCGACGGACTTATCTATCTGTTCTTCCATTTTCGCCGCGGGAGTTCCCTCTCTTGGAGAATAAATGAAAGAGAACGCCATATCGTATCCGACTTCTCGGAGAAGATCCGTCGTCATGCGGAAATCCTCGTCCGTCTCTCCCGGAAATCCTACGATTATATCCGTCGTAAGCGTTATATCCGGACATGCTTTTTTTATTTTTTCAATACGTCCGAGGTAATGCTCCGTCGTATATTTTCTGTTCATTCTTCGCAAAACGTCGTCGGATCCGGACTGCACGGGCAGATGAAACTGTTTTACTATCTTGTCTTCCGACGCTACGGCTTCAATCAAAGCGTCGGACGCGTCCTTGGGATGACTCGTCATAAATTTAAGCCTAAAGTCTCCCTCAATTTCGCATATCCGGCGCATGATCGACGCAATACCGCCCTGATCCTCTAAATCTAAACCGTAAGAATTCACGTTTTGGCCCAGCAAAGTTATCTCTTTAGCGCCGTCGGCCACAAGCCTTCTCGCGTCTTCAACCACGTCGTCGGCCAGTCTGCTTCTTTCGCGTCCCCGAACATAGGGCACGATACAGTATGAGCAAAAGTTATTGCAGCCATACATGATCGACAGCCACGCGCTGTGCCCGGACGATCTGGAAACAGGCAATCCTTCGGAAATTTTATATTCGTCGCCGATAACGAAGCTTCGTTTCTTTTTTTCCATGGCCGCCTTCACCAGCGACGGCACGGAATGGATAGAACCCGTATCGAACGTAAACGAAACGTACGGATAGCTCGTTTTAAACTTATCCGCGCGGCTTCTCTGAGTTACCATGCAGCCGCCCACTCCTATTATGAGCTCCGGGTCGTTTTCTCTGACGTGCTTATATTCTCCTATAATGGAAAGAGCCCGTTTTTCGGCGTGCTCTCTGATCGCGCAGGTGTTGACAAGTATAAGCTTTGCGTCTGAAGGAGATAGAACGCGCCTATATCCCATCGTTTCCGCAAGCCCCGCAAGAGTTTCGCTATCAGCCTCGTTTTGCTGACAACCGAACGTTTGAATATAATATCCGGGGGCCCGGTCTCCCGTAAGTCCCCTTTTTTCAAGCTGTTCCGCTATTTCCCGAGCCTCAGCCAGCTCCGCCTCGATTATCCGAGGGGAGATAAAATGATCTTTTTTCAATTTGTTCTCCAAATGTTACGAGTTAATTTTTAACGGAGTATTTTTTCGAGTTAAGTTCGAACTCGCCGTTTTTCAGCCCGTCCGTCAGGATTATTTCTCCGTCGCTTGTAATAAGAACGGCCTCGAATCTTACGCGTCCGCTTTTATAAAGTTCAAGAGCGCGATCCGCCCCCATTACGAAAATAGCCGTTGACAGCGCGTCGGCGTTCGCGCCGTCGGGAACGAGCGCGGCGGCGCTTCGGAGTCCGCTTTCGGCGGGACGACCGGTAGCCGGATCGATTATATGGTGATATCTTTTTCCGTCCTGTTCAAAGTATCGCTCGTAATCGCCCGATACTGAAAGAAAACCGGAATCCATGTAAATATATCCGACGGCGGACGATTTGTCGTCGGGGTCGCTTATACCAACCTTATACTTTTCACCGTTATTCTTCGAACCGAACACTCCCACGTTTCCTCCGACGGACACGATGCCGTACGGCACGTCCGTAGTCGAAAGATACTCTACGAGTTCCTGTGCGGTATACCCTTTTCCGATAGCTCCCAAATCGATCCGGCAGCCGTCGTTCGAATCAAAAGATATGTTTTCTCCGTTCACGTTCAAAGCGTCTGATGAAATATGCACTAAAGCCTCGAGAATATCGTCGTCATCGGGAACCGGACCTCCTCCCGTCACGTTCCACAGCTCCGTAAGAGCGCCGAGCGTAGGAGAAAAAGCTCCGTCGGTAAGCTCTTCAATTTGAAGCGCGGATTCCATAACCGAGACGAGGGCTTCGTTAGCTCCAACTATCGAGTCTACGTCTCGGTTAAGACCGTAAACTACCGCGTCTTCCTTATGAGAGGACATGAGCTTTTCATTTTTTTCGATAATGCGCGCGCACGTCTTTTCGATTTCATCAAGAGTTTCGGAATCCGCCGACCCTTTAGGCAAGCGTATGGTAACGTATGAATCCATTCCGTAGATTACTCTGTCCTCGTACTGCTCCGCCTCTTTTCCGCAGGAGGACAGTACAAAAATCAGAGCGACGGCGCACGACAAGGCTTTTACTGAGTTTTTCATGATATTCCGCGCGAAAAACGCGCTTCCTTTCATGTATTTTCCGTTTTTACCGGATACTGATTTCATGTTTGACGTTCGTATTACATTCTAATCAAATTATCTCCCGTAATAATATGCGGATTTTCCCTTTTTTATTACTGGGGACGCAGCGTTCATAACAAGTCCGCTTAAAGCTCCGCATACGACCGACGAGATCAGCAGTGGAGGAGCGTAAGCGAACGAAGCCGCGCTGCCGGTGAGAAGAAATGCGGCGAACAGCTGACCCGCGTTATGAGCGGCGGCCGACATCATAGAGATTCCGATCCAGCTAAAAATTCTCGGCTTCGCCGCCCTCACTGCGAGCAAAAGCGCCAAAGAGAAGAAAGCTCCAGCCGCCGACATGGCCAGCGAGACGCCGCTTCCGAAAAGCGCCGCGCATATGAAAACCTTGCCGACGGACGCGCATACGGCCGCAGCGGGAGAAAAACACATAGCCGCCATAATCGCAATATTGGCAAACCCCGGTTTCATACCGGGAGCCGCCGTGGGAATCATAGACTCGGCGTACGAAATCATAATCGCCGCCGACAGAAAAACCGAATACAGCGAGACGCGGCGCGGAGAAATATTAGCCGACGAGAACGTCCGCCTCTTCACCTTCACACCCTCCGGATTTTGACTCTATACGTACGGACAGTTTTGCGGGGACGCATACTATCGCGGCGCCGGGCCTTTTTATTCGTCCGGTTCCGACGCATACGGCGTCCGGACAGTTCGAAGTTTCGACGAATATCCCGCCGTTTTCGACCGTCAGCGTTAGGGTTACGCCGTTAGACGTCACCGTTCTGCTCGAGTTCTCTTCAAGCGAAAGACTGAATTCTTCATCGGCCGTAGAAACCACGGCGTATAATCCGATATCTTCGTCGACGAATGAGAAAAATCGCGGATACAACAGCGTCAGTATCGCGGCGGCGGTCAAAACGGCGGCGATAACTACGTCCGCCGCGGCAAGCCTGTTTTTCACGTATTCCATAACCGTAAAATCCGTACATAGCCCTTATATAATACCTTTGATTATACACGAAATCCCGCCGTAAGTCAATATCGACGAAAGAGTGTGTACAAAAATTAAATTATACCGCGGTAATATTGAAATCATGCCGTTTTTGTTGTATACTGTTCACATCAGAGTTAGCACGCTTTCTTTAAATCATACTTTATACGAATCTCAACTTTTTTCGGAAATAAATATATTTGTCGCGATATTCGTCGCGCGACTTTATTAAGCGGCAAAGAAAGGATATGCGAATGAGCAAAAACAACGACGGCGCTCCGGACATAATAAAATCCCGGCTTGGAAAAGTCGGCGGTCAGGCTGTTCTTGAAGGCGTTATGATGAAATCGGTAGAAGACGTATGCCTCGCCGTCCGTAAAGACGACGGTTCTATCGAAAAGAAAAAATCAAAATTTATTTCTCTGCGCAAAAAATATAAAATATTTAACCTGCCCCTTATAAGAGGGGTCGTAAACTTTATTGAAATGCTTTCTCTAAGCATGGGTACTCTAACCGATTCGGCCGAAATGCTAGGCCTCGAAGAAGAGGAAGAAGAGAACTGCTCTAAATTTGAGAAATGGCTCTCAGACAAGCTCGGCGACAAAATTATGCCTATTATCATGGCTATCTCCTCAGTTCTCGGCGTTCTTCTCAGCGTAGGATTATTCATACTAATTCCTACGGCCGTTACGAAAGGGCTTTCATTTCTTTCAGGAGGAGAACTAAACTGGGCCTTACGTTCCGCCGTAGAAGGAGTACTGAAAATCGCTATTTTCGTAGCGTATATCGCGCTCGTATCTCTGATGCCCGATATAAAGAGAACCTTCGAATACCACGGAGCAGAGCATAAATCAGTCGCGTGTTATGAAAAAGGGCTGGATCTTACTCCGGAAAACGCGGCCTGCTGCACAAGATTTCATCCCCGCTGCGGAACCAGCTTCATATTCGTTATGCTTCTGCTTTCGATATTGATCGGTATGTTTATAAGAATCGACGCCTTATGGCTCCGCAGTTTGGTAAAGCTTCTCCTGCTTCCCCTGTCTGTAGGCATAGGATTTGAATTTATAATGTACGCCGGACGACACGATAACACGGTCACAAGAGCTCTGTCCGCTCCCGGGCTATGGATGCAGAGACTGACTACGAAGGAACCGGACGAAAGCCAGCTTGAAATAGCTATCGCCGCTCTGAAGGGGGCTATTCCCTCCGAGTTCGGCGATTCAGACGAATCCGATAATTCGCCTGATGAGGAGTTAATTGAAACGGATAAAGAAAAATATGAAAACGACCCTGAATGAGATTGTTTTACATCTCAAAAACGCGGGGATTGAAAATCCGAGAAGAGACGCTCTTCTGCTTGCCTCCGCGTTTGAAGGAGTAAGCGACGCGTCTCTTCTTTGCGACCCCGACGGGCCGCTTACATCCGAAAAGCTAATAGATGCCGTTGAAAGACGCGCAAACAGAGAACCCCTTCAGTACATACTCGGAGAATGGGAGTTTATGTCCCTTCCCTTTCTCGTATCGCCGTCATGCTTAATTCCAAGACCGGATACGGAAATCTTGGTAGAATACGCGATAAAACATCTGCCTAAGAACGGAACGCTTCTCGATCTATGCACTGGAAGCGGGTGCATAGCAGTGGCGGCGGCTTACTACAGACCGGACGTTTCGGTAACGGCGGTTGAAAAGTATCCGGAGGCTCTCGCAGCGGCGCGAAAAAACGCCGATTTGAACGGGGTTTCCGAAAGAATAGAATTTATTCTCGGCGACGTAACCGATCCAGCATTTCCTCGTTTTTTTGAGGAAAATAAATTTGACGCGATAGTTTCCAATCCCCCGTACGTATCGGCGGAAGAAATGAAGTTTCTTGAGCCGGAGCTGGCTTGCGAACCGCGTCATGCTCTTACGGACGAAGGAGACGGTCTTTCAATAATCGAAGCTATCGTCGACATTTATCCATCGTATCTCTCTCCCGGCGGACTGCTTATTGTCGAGCACGGATTCAGGCAGGGAGAGGCCGCGCGCAGACTAATGAGCCGCTTCGGAGAATGTTTTACCCTTACGGATCTTGGAGGACGGGAAAGAGCTACGGCGCTGCGAACGCGCAAATAGACGTTAACAAATAAATCAAGCGGAGGAATATCGTGAAACGAAAAATACTTTTCCTCGACACAACGCTGCGGGACGGAGAGCAAACTCCGGGAGTACATTTCAGCGTAAGCCAAAAGCTGGATATCGCCTCCCGTCTTTCAGTCTTAGGAGTCGATATAATTGAAGCGGGATTCCCGGCGGCGTCTCCGGGAGATCGCGAAGCCGTCGCGGCAATAGCGAAGAACGTCGAAGGTCCCGTCGTATGCGCGCTTGCGAGAGCGAACAGAGGAGATATCGACGCGGCCTCGGCCGCGCTTTCGGAAGCGAAACGCTCTCGTATTCACGTGTTTATCGCAACAAGCGATATACATCTGAGGGACAAGCTGAAAATAAGCCGCGAAGAGGCGCTTGAAAAAATTCGAGATTCTATTCTATACGCCGCCTCTATTTCAAAAGACGTTCAGTTTTCAGCTGAAGACGCGACTCGCTCCGACAGAGAATTTCTCGCTAAGGCCGTAAGTCTTGCGATAGACTGCGGAGCTTCGACAATAAATATTCCTGACACCGTCGGCTACGTTTATCCTGACGAATATAAAAATCTTATAGAATATCTCTATCGCTCGGTTCCGTCAATAAAAGAAAAAAATATCGTTCTATCTACCCACTGTCACAACGACCTTGGCTTGGCTACGGCAAACAGCATAGCCGCGGCTTCCGCCGGCGCCGGACAAATAGAATGCACTATAGGAGGCGTTGGAGAGAGGGCTGGAAACGCCGCTCTTGAAGAAATCGCGGTCGCCCTATCTGTAAAAGAATCTACGCTCGGTCTGACGCACTCGCTCGACAACCGGGAAATAATACGAACCGGAAGGCTCGTAGCGTCGGTCACCGGAATCGCGCCGCCGCCAAATAAGTCTGTGCTTGGGGCGAACGCATTTTCTCACGCCAGCGGAATACATCAGCACGGAATGATGAACAACAGTCAAACATATCAGATAATTTCTCCGGAGGACGTCGGTCTTAATTCAAGCACGATGATACTGGGCAAGCTTTCCGGCAAGCACGCGTTTGCGGAAAGAGTGTCCGAGCTTGGATATACTCTGGACGAAAACGGACTTGGCGCCACGTTCGCTCGCTTTAAAGAAGTGGCGGATAAAAAATCTCAAATGACGGACGAGGACGTCCGAGCGATCGTCGGCGAATACCTCGACGGCCTCGAGGGTCGTTTCCGGCTCTCTTCCTTTCAAATACAGTCGGGAAACAAAATAAAAGCGATGGCTTTGATATCGCTGTCCTCGCCAGAGGGGGAAGTTTCCGAGGCTGCTCCTGGAGAAGGGCCTGTGGACGCCGTATTCAACGCTATTAACAGAATCGCGGACGCGACGGATCGCCTCGAACTCATATCTTACGGCATAAGCGCCGTTACGGAAGGAGCCGACGCCCTAGGAGAGGCGAAGGTAAAGGTGAGGGACGGAGACGCTACGTATACGGGCCGCGGCGTGTCGACCGACATAATAAAAGCGTCGATAAAAGCCTACCTCGCCGCCGTCAACAAGTGGATATCGGACTGCGAGGCAAAACGAGCGGAGGCTTAGACTATGAAAATTGAAATTCTAGACACGACGCTGAGAGACGGAGCTCAGGGGGCCGGCGTTTCTCTCGGCGACGACGATATGCTGAAGATTATTAGCATAATGGATTCTCTTGGAATAGACTATATCGAGGCGCCCATGATAACCGACGACGTCGGCGCCGAATTTTTCAGAAACGCTGCGAAATCCCGGCTTTTGTCGTCGCGTCTATGTTCGTTTGCGCCTACCGTCCGGCCGCGCGCCAACGCCGACGAAGATCTTATTCTGAGATACGCCGCGGACGCTCAGTCGGACTTCGCCGTAATTTACGGTAAAGCCTCGCCCCTGCATGTAAAAGAAATTTTACGGACTGATGAAAAAGAAAATCTTCGTATGATCAGCGAATCGATCGGTTATCTTGTTTCCGTTGGAAAAAAAGTAATATTCGACGCCGAGCACTTTTTCGACGGATACGGAGACAATCCCGAATACGCGATGCGAGTTCTCGACGCGGCGCAAAAAGCCGGAGCGTTTCGGCTGACGCTGTGCGATACAAACGGCGGAACGCTGCCCGACGTTATAGGTATGATCGTAGCCCGGGTCGCCGGAGAATTCGACGGAATAGGAATACATTGTCATAACGATATAGGTATGGCGGACGCCGCGTCCATATCCGCAGTATTGAGCGGAGCATGTCAGGTTCACTGCACGGTTTCAGGAATCGGCGAAAGATGCGGAAGCGCTTCTATGTCTACAATACTGCCTTTGCTCCAGCTAAAATTGGGATTTGAATGTATCGGAGACAGAATGAACCGCCTCACCTCGTCCGTCAGGGCCATTGCGGAAAGCGCCAATCTTGTCTTTAACGAATCGGCTCCATTCGTTGGGGGACACGCTTTTGCTCACAAAGCAGGGACGCATATCGACGGAATAAAAAAATTGCCCCGATCGTTCGAGCATATTGATCCCGCCTCCGTCGGAAATTCCAGAGACGCAATTATCAGCTCGCTGGCGGGACGGGCCGCTCTCGCCGTAAAGGTAAGAGCCCTGGCGCCGGAAGCCGGAGATAAAAAATCTCCGGAAGTAGAGCGCGCGCTGAGCCTTCTTCGCCTGCGAGAATCGGAAGGATATGTATACGAGGACGCCGACGCGTCTCTTGTTCTTCTTATAGACGGTATTCTCGGAAGGCGTAAATCTTTTTTTGAACTGATCGGCTTCAAGGTCGTCACCGACAACGCCGCCGAATCGGCGGCGCGCCGCGTAGAGCAAAGCGCGGCTTCCGCAAAAGAGATTCAAAGCGTAAGCGCCGCGATTATAAAAATACGGGTAAACGGCAGCGAGGAAATCACCGCGGCCGAGGGAAACGGCCCCGTAAACGCTATGGACGCCGCTCTGCGACGCGCGTTGACTCGTTTCTATCCCGTGATAAACAAAATGAAGCTGACGGACTACAAGGTGCGAGTCATAGACTCGAAGGCGACCGCGTCGTCGGTGCGCGTGGTGATTGAATCGTCGGACGGCCGTTCAACCTGGCGCACGGTGGGCGTATCGCCCGACATTACCGGAGCAAGCTGGCAGGCGCTGTGCGATTCCGTCGAATATATGCTGTCGCACGTTTGCGAACAATGACTTAAAAACAAATTGGAACATGGAGAGGATATCTGCCTTATGAAAAAAAATATCGCCGTTTTATTCGGAGGAAAATCGTCCGAATACGAAATATCTCTGTCGTCCGCTCACGCCCTGCTATCAAACATAGACGAAGAAAAATACAACGTATACAAAATAGCCATTACTAAGGACGGCAAGTGGTATCTATTTGAGGGAGACGACGAGCTGATAAGACAAAATACATATCAAACGTCCGACAAAATCGCTCCGATACTCTTCTCGCCTGACAACGGAAGCAGGACGATATTTGTAAACCGGAGCGATCGCCTAGAAAAAATAGTTATCGACGCGGCTTTTCCAGCTCTCCACGGACGATTCGGAGAGGACGGTCAAGTACAGGGAATGCTGTCCGTTATGGGCGTTCCTACCGTAGGATGCGGATGCGCTTCGTCTGCGATTTCTATGGACAAAGCGATAACAAAATCTATTATAAAAGAAACGGGAATTCGTCAGGCAAAGGCCGTTATTATTCGTTTGGGAGACGATATTGACGGCGCTGCGGCAAAGGCGGAAGAGCTTCTCGGATATCCTATGTTCGTAAAGCCCGCCTGCTCAGGCTCTTCCGTAGGCGTATCTAAAGCCAAGACTCGGGCTGAGCTGCTCCGAGCCATAAACACGGCGTTTAAGGAAGACTCAAAAATATTGATCGAAGAAGCCGTATGCGGCGTTGAAGCAGAGGTCGCCGTTCTTGAGGAAAACGGCAAATATACCGTTTCAGTTCCCGCCGAAATTGATAAAGGGTCCAGTGAATTTTACGACTACGAAACGAAATATTTCAGCGACGCGTCTTCCTTCTACATACCCGCGAGAATTCCGGATGAAAAAATCGCCGAAATAAGGATCTGCGCTGAAAAAATATTTAGATCTCTCGACTGCCGGGGACTTGCGCGCGTCGATTTCTTCTATACGCCTGACGGAAAACTTGTTTTCAATGAAATAAACACTCTGCCGGGATTCACTCCGATATCCATGTATCCAAAGCTGATGATAAACGAAGGAGTGGAATACGGAGAGCTTATCGACAGACTTATAGACGCGGCTATTTAAGTCAGATTTTAAATCCGAAAGAAAAGGAGGCTTTACGCAACTTTTTCTTTCGGTCGCGTATAAACGGATAAAAACGGGCGATAATATTTATGTCGCGAAAAACAAAAAAGGTATTGACAAATCAGGAAAAATTTGATATAATGTTTTTCGTTAAAGCGGTATTGTGTAACGGTAGCACGACAGACTCTGACTCTGTTTGTTGGGGTTCGAATCCCTATACCGCTGTATTAAATCGGCAGGTTTCGGAAGGAACTTGTCGTTTTTTTTTGATCATTACTTATATAAATTTTAAATCCATTTTATTATAGATTGTTATTATATCTATTTTAAATAAGCAGTAAATTAAAAGATCAGCGGACGAAGAGAGATTCTTTTACTTTTACAGTAGAAGACGCACAAATATGATATAACGGCAAGATTTAAAATGATCTTGTCGTTTTTTATAGCATCATAAAATATAATATTCCAATTTTTTCAGCAAACGTTATTATATAATTTTTATACTTTATATTCAAAACTAGCTGTTATATAGCCAATTTATACGCATTGATGTTTTTAGCGGAGTTTCGCAAAAATAGAATAAACACAGATTTTAGTCGATTGTCGTTAAATTATTTCTTTAACCGAAACATTTTTTATAAAAGCGCAGACAAAGGCTCCCTTGTTCTATATAGCTGCGAGGGACGTCGAATAATCTACGCTTTTTATTATTTGAAGTTATGCGCGTTGGATTACAAAACGTTGTAGAAAGTTTTTCGGCTATCGGTGTACGATAAACGATTGCAGTAAGCATGGAGTATAATTAGAAACAAAAGTACGAATCAGGCAGGGTACTTTTAAAGAGTACGCTCTGTAAGTTATATTTAACAAAAGAGAGAGTCGGTAAGACGAGTAATTGGACGACATTCTATACTTCGCTCGCAGATCCCGAACGTTCAAATTAAATATTTGATCTTATTACGACGCGTTCGCACTTTAAATTATCAGAATTATATTAACAACTCCGCCACATAAAACTAAATCATTGATTATAAACGCAAATTCTGATATAATTCGATTAGAGAAATTATTTTGCCGTGTAAAAATAATAATTGGGCTGGAAAATTGATATGTTAACCCTTGGCGCCAAACGATCCACCTCGTTATGCAATTTGAAAAGACCTTCCTTTACCATTTACTGGACGATTATGACGATACTGAAATTCATTACAACGCCGGCGGAACATATACGTTTGAATTAGATCTTCCCGAAAATGAATGGATCTATAATTATATACTGTCATTCGTTTATGACGCATCGTTGTCAGATTTTGATAAACCAAAAAGGAGGTCAGACAATGAAAGAAATTAAGTCATAAGGAACAATAATCGCTTGATCTATCCGCACTAATGTTGAGAGTGACTACAGACGTTATAAAATCTACAAAGTATACTGAATAATTATTTACGGATATACTATCCTCCTGCCGCTATTGTTTACTGCAACTGTTCAAACGATATAGAACATTTTCTCCTGATTGGCTCCTTATTGCAATATCAAAAACTTGCAGAGCTAGAAAATGCGCGATCGAAAAAATTACAATAGCGATATGGAAATTATCAAACGCCATACTCAACAAAGAACCATACTTGACTCGTATGTGGAAAATAGAATGTTGGTATATGCGCTGCGTGGGATGCGACAGCGATAACTGTTACTGTAAAGATGATCCGTGCGGATCTAAATCCTGTGCCGCTGCAAAGGGACTTTCCGAGTGTACAAAATGTGATGAATATCCCTGTATTAGCGCAGCAACGGCCAATTCATGCTCAATGATACGCAGTGAAGTTCATTATGCTGATGAGAGTACACGGGGAATACGTCCTTACGTTTCGTGGCAATATGAAAAATAATATACTGTGTTTAAACTTATTTATGAATTGAAAAATAAGCTCAAACCTATTTATATTATTTTAAATTGACAAAAAATTATAAAATGATATAATTTATTATATAAACTAACACGGTTTATTGTTTGCAATCGATATATTATTGTTGATTATATTTTCAAGGAGAATAAAAAATGAATGTGTATACAAATCCCTTGAATTTCAAAGAAAAAATGGGCGGTTCTTTCGACGCTTTTATGACCCTCGTCAGATATATTCGCGTGAACTACGTCATGGACGAATTATGGGACGGTAAGGAAGAATTGAAGTTTCGCATGAGCGGAAAAACTCTCGTAACATTATGCATTAAAGAAAATTGTTTTAACGCGTTAATTATTTTTGGAAAAGCGGAAAGAGCCGTCTTTGACGGTATTAGAGAACAGTTTTCCGACTTTATCCGCAGTTATTATGACAACAGTGCTACATATCATGACGGGAAATGGATGTTTATCGATATAGAAGGTAACGCCCATATAAACGAAATAATTGAAATGCTTAAAATAAAGAAAAAACCCAATCGAAAGATAAATATTAAAAATGCGAAATTTGGACAATGCGGCCAAAGATGCGACCAATGTCTGTTATATGTTAAAAATAACGAGGACTCACGCGGTAATATAGAATTTCATGAAAAAGATTGGATATGTTATCATTCCGAGGATGAAGAACGCGCTGATTATACGAACATGATATGCGGCGGATGTTATAAAAAAAGCATAGACGAATGTCCGGAAAAAAAGTGCTTACATGAAAAAGGATGCGCCAGCTGCTCACAATGCGCCGAATATAATCTATGCAAAATAAACTCTCACGATTTTGACCCTGCAAGGTGCAATTTAGGACTTACGGCAGACGACATTACGCGTGCAGTCTTGCCTTATTACAGCAACTTTTGGCTGGACAAACAAAAATAAATAATATTAAAGAAGGCGATCATAAGCTAAAGCGTCGCGTATTAAGTCAATTCTACCAAATATATAATTATATAACATGGGAGAGTAGAGATTTATGAAGCTTATATTAAAGACTCCAACAGCGCAGTATTCTGATGAAATAGCATCCTTTCGCGAAGAATTTCTGCAGGACGGAAGCTCTATGGACGGATGTTATAACTTGAGAGGACTGAAAAATCCTAACGATTGGATTAAATATTGTGATGATTGTTCCAAGATGGAAACCGTTCCGGCGCACTGGGTAGTTTCAACACAATTCATTTATGTCCGCGAATGCGACGACAGAATTGTTGGAATGATTCAGATTCGTCATTATTTTAACGAATTTCTTGAAAAGTACGGAGGACACATCGGATACTGCGTTCGTCCCTCTGAAAGAAAAAAGGGATATGCTAAACAGATGCTGCGAGACTGCCTTCCTTATTGCAGAAAAATCGGGCTGAAAAAAATATTGGTATCATGTATCGATTCAAACGAGGCAAGTCGTAAAACTATTGTCTCAAACGGGGGAACTTATGAATCAACCGTCTTCTATGCAAAAGCAGGGGTTAATTTAGAAAGATATTGGATAGATCTGATATAACGCCCCGGTATTATATTGATAAACTTTTTTTCATTGCATTCAAGCGTTGGTTGAAATATTAATCGTATTATTCAACCAGCGCTTGCTGTATTACGGCGCATATTCATGTTAAGATAAGATCAACTCAATACTGAATTAAAAGCGCAGAGAGGTTATAAAATAATGTTTAACATGAGTCAAGTAGGCATCAATATTTGTAAATTTAGAAAATCCATCGGTATTACCCAAATGGAACTTGCAGATAAACTCGGAATCAGCTTTCAGGCGATTTCTAATTGGGAACGAGGGATAAGTATGCCGGATATATCAAAACTAAATGAATTATCTACTCTTTTTAACGTATCGATAGACGAAATATTAGACAATAAAAGAACCGGTAAAATTGTTAGACAATTATTGGATAATCAACCAATCAGCGATATCAGCATAGAAGAAATAAATGAAATCTCCCCTATTTTACATGAAAATCATGTTGAATCTCTTTTAACAAAGAAAGACGGTCTGAGCATAAAAGATATTTCCGCCGCGGCGCCTTTTTTAAGTCAAGAATTTATTGACGGCATAGCGCTAGGAGCGTTGAATAAAAATCAATCATTAGATTCAATTTCGACAATCCTTCCTTTTGTTAGCGCTTCAATAATAGATGAAAAAGCTTTAGAAATCTTCAATCAAACTAATGATTTAAGTAAATTGACTTGTATCGCTCCTTTTATGAGCAAAGATCTTATAGATAGTCTGTCATGCGCTGCATATAAACAGACAAAAAACGTCGCGTCTCTAACTTCAATTGTTCCTTTCATTAGCTCTAATTTTCTCGATCGGTTGGCTAAAGAAATACTTGATAAAATCGGTATTTCCGGTATACGGCCGCTAATTCCGTTTGTAGATAGTAAAATCTTGGAAGAATACATAGAGGAAAAAGACGTTCAATTATAAAAAGCAATTTTCGTGTAAGATAAGGTATCAAGTATGAAAAAAACTTTAACAAAAGCTACGATGTAAGAGAGAAGAAATCTTTGATATGCAAATAAAATCGTTTCGTTCTCTGCTCGAAAAATATCATGTATTTTAGTCCGGGAGCTGAAAAAATAGAAAGAACTATTCAACGATTTAACGAGCCGGCCACAGATTATTACTTTATATGCAACGGCGATATACATATCGGCGCAATTAGGATTTGTAATTTCGATAGACTGCTGAAATTAAAACAAATTTCTATTTTGCCGGAATATCAAGGGCGCGGTTACGCGCAAGAAGCAATACGACTAGTTGAAATTTTATATCCGAAAGCGGAAGAATGGCAACTGGACACCATTCTACAAGAAGCGAAATTCTGCTATTTATATGAAAAAATGGGTTATAGGAAACAGGCAAAACAGAATGGATTTAAGAATGCATGGATATAGCGTTCTATGCAAAGCGAGTTTAATCAAGACGTTTCCCGCCTCAGGCGAATTGACTCTATAGAAGGCGGGGTCCTCTCGCTTTTTTCAGAAGCGGCCAAATCCACCGATGATAGGCGCCATAACGTTGCAACTGCATTTTATTGAAAATGCCTCAGGTTAAGAGTGATATTACATCGTCGCTCTTTTAATATGCGTCTTTGGAAATTGGGTTTCGAACTAAAAACAGAAAGGAGTTTCACGAGAAAAAAACGAAATTCCTTTTTGTTTTCCATTATGAGAAAACTCTTATAATATAATAGGTAATGGCAGAGATGCGGCGCGCAAGTAATGATGAAAAAGTTATTGAATTATTTTTCAAAAGTTCAGAACAGACGATAAGTAAGCTTGACTCCAAATATGGTAAAATATGTGGTAAACTATCTTACGATGATCAAGACGTTGAAAAACGTGTAAACGACGCTTATTTAGTCGCATGAAATGCAATACCGCCGTCAAACCCCAATCCTTTATCTGCATATATTCTTAAAATCGTCCGGAATATATCGCTTAAAAATTATTACAGAAAAGAAGCGGTTCCCATACCGTTGCAATGTAGGAAATCGAAGCTTGTATGTCAGATCCAACTACGGTTGAATCAGAAATTGAAACCGCAGAATTATCCCTAATTATTGAAGACTTTTTAGAAACATTGACTGTCCAGAATCGCGCCGTTTTTATGCGCCGTTATTGGTTTTCCGACAGCTGCAAGGAAATAGCGAAACGGATGGGACTTATCGAAAAAAACGTAACCGTTCGTCAAGCCGGATACTTCGGTTATCAGCGATCATGTATGGCTTTATTCGACATAAAAAGAAATATTCAATTTCAGCTCGGATATTTTTATAGAAAAATGTGACGGACGTTTATAATATTGATCATACGGCTCTCATTAAAACGATTTACAAAGCAGAAAAAATATGCTATAATTGGCATGAAGTTCCGCAAGTATAATCGTACAGCGACTATTACGTAGATAATGCGGCAATCCTCTTATTCTTATATACATAAAGGAGAACAACATGACGGCAGAACAGATTCTTGCAGACATAAAATCGGACAGAGTAAAAAAAGTAATTCACGACGGAGATTTCAGTGCTGAGATCGACGACCAGTACGCTCTCGCGTATTGTCTTGGATCTGAAAAAATTGATTTGCTCGCCGTAAACGCAGCCGCATACTATGAAGAACCGACTGCAACCGACACAGAGGAGATCATGCTGAAAAGCTACGACGAGATACTTCGCGTACTCGGCGAGCTTGGCATGAACGACGGAAGCGTCCCGGCTCTTGAAGGCGCGCGTACTCGCGTCTCTGCAAACGAAAATTTCGCCCCGTCAGACAGCCCCGCCGCCAGAAAAATCATAGAGATAGCGAAAAAATCAGACGAGCCCGTATACGTAATCGTCACAGGTCCCTGTACTAACGTTGTTTCGGCGTGCCTTATAGATCCGTCAATTATGGACAAGATATGCGTAATATGGCTTGGCGGCAACTGTATAGAGGAGGAAAATAAGCCTTTCCACGAATGGAATCTCTACGCCGACTACGCCGCGTCTCAGCTCCTGTTAAACATGGATATACCGCTTATTATGCTTCCCTGCGATCCTTTCGGATCCGTAAAAATCGTCGCCGACCATACTGATTTTGAAAACATAACGGGCGATACGCCGGGAGCAGAACTTTTTCGTAAGACCCTGCCGCTCCAGCTAACTACCGAAGAAAAATACAACACTACATGGTATAAGATTATGTGCGACCTGGCCGGTCCCGCAGCGTTGTCGATTCCCGACTCAATGGAGTTCAGTATTATTCCAGCGCCTTTAATGGGCGACGATCATAAGTACGCGATAGACTCCACAAGAAGGAAAATCGTATACGGAGTAAACCCTAACTCAGAGGCTATAGTAGCCGACGCTATGCGCGCCATTAACAAGCTTGTAAACAAAGACTGAGAATTTTAACCTATTTGATAAAAAACAGTATCGCGCATTTCAAAAGAATCTCATAAGGAATTTTCTATTTAACAAAGAAAAATATCCCCGCTATGATACTTTCAAAATGAAAGGTAAAATAGCGGGGTTTCTTTGTAAACCATGATTTAAAATAGTAGAGGCTTTGTGATCTACTTACATTTTGCGCAATATAAAAGACACGTTTGCGTATGCTCATGTTTTCAACTCTTTTTTTGAGACTGCAAGTAAATGACCTGACAGACCAATAATTTCTTCATAAGTATCCAACATACGGACAGTTTTCATAAGTATATTTTTCGTTTTATCATATTCTAACAATTTATTAAGATTGGGCGCAAGCCAAACGCCGCCCATTATTCAGTAAACGGTAGTTGTTATGGAACCCTCCATGAAGTAATTCATACTTTAACGCCTTGGCTGTATGAAGGTGAGAGCTGCCCAATCCATTTGCTATCTTTCATTCTGGATTGATCCAACATCCATCGGTCAATGCTCGTTCTATGGCTACAATAACCGAGGAATTATCTGATTCATTTTTTGGTATTATTACCCGCATGATATGTTGTAATGCGTGGAATAAGAACGCTATACGGTGTCAGAGTCGTAGAAAATAATACTCCGTCGTCTTTCAATAGGCGATAAACTTTCTTTGATAGTAAGAATTCGTTCCTCATATTCAGTAATAGAGTAAAGAGGCGCCATAAGCAAAATGGCGTCGGCGCTCTTATCCTGGCGTGGTATAGAACAAGCGTCGCACATTACCGCCGATTTCAAGCGAATATTTGGATAATCATTCGCCAATTCCTTGCTCATTTTAATATTTGTTTCAGACAAATCAAACAAATGAACTTCATATCCAAGAGATGAAAGCCGCCATGAATATTCGCCGTAGGTTCCGCCAAGAACAAACCTATGGTTAGTGCAAAGGGTATATTGTAGTTAATCCGCTTTTAAGTATTCGGCAAAAAATAATAAAGGCAAGTCGCTATTTTTATGTATTCCATCGTATGAAACGGGTTCACAAGTTTCTTTTAATGCAAATCCGTTTTGTGCCGCAACATTTAAGTAATAGGACAACGGACGGTGAAAATGCTCTGTCTCCCCCCAAAACTCTTGCGTGAATTGATATGGTGTAATGTACTTATCCATTACTTTAGCGTACCGGTATCCGTTTTCGTCTTTCTGCCAATGACAATCAAAAAATGCGGGATGAACTATTGAATAATACAATATTCCCCCTGTTTTAAGTATTCTTTTGCATTCCGAAAACACAAAATCAACATCTTCAATATCCATTAACACCTGATTGGAGAATATAACATCAAATTGATTGTTTTCAAAAGCAAAAGGCATTGTGATATCCATAACAGAAAACTCAGTAATAGGGTATCGGTCCCGAGCCAATTCAATCATTTTTTCAGAGCCATCAATTCCTATTGCATTTGCCCCAATGTTTCTGAAATAATCTGTAAAAAAGCCATAACCACAGCCGAGGTCTAATACTTTCTCTCCATTAAAACGTTTGAATCGGGTTTGGACCACCCTTTTGTTGCTTTTAACAAATTCTGAGCGTTCCTGATCTTTCATATATTTTGAAGCAGCGCTATTCCATTGATCTATTATATCTACCATTTTTTCATCTTCAGTTCTAAATAATGTGAATTTATCTTCCCTTGTTTTTGCCATTATTAGGCGCGAGGCTGAAGGCGGCCTAAGGCGAAATCATATAAGGGGATAAGGTGTTTTAACTGCGATAAATCCTTTGTTTTCAATACTTTCAGAGGATTTTATTGATAGCCTGCGAGGAGTAATAACCGCTAAAAAACCGTGTGTTTCAAATTCCGGTTTATATATCATATTTGCGTGCGAAAACGATTAGGGAGGAGTTGCTTTCATACTCAACTCCTCCCTTAAGCTACCCCGTTATTTATTATGTAATATTCAGCTAAAGCATTACAGCTGTACCGATCTCTTTTCCTTTGATGAAATAAGAGCGGCTTCAAACACCTTAAAGCATCTGAGAACGCTTTCGGGAGTTACCGCAAGTTCCCCGGTTCCATCCAATGCATCGCCTACGTTTTTGTAAAGATCGGCCCAATCCTGCTCGACTGGAGCGTAAGGAAGTTTATCCTCTGCCCATTCGTCAACGATAAGCTTCTCAAACGGACGCGTCGATACCTTTTCATCAGGATAAACGGTAGTGTTTTCCGTCTCAAAATGATACTTATTCATATATCTGACGACGCCGGTATCGTCGTATATCTTATTGATCTTCACAGCTCCTCTGTTACCGTATGCCACCCATTTCGGAAGCGGAAAGGGCGCGCAGGTACTTGCTTCAACCTGAGCTGTAAGTCCGCTCTCAAACGTAATGAGAATTTTAGCATAATCGTCGATTTCATCGTGAGAATTAAGCGGAATAATTGAAGCGGTAACGGACTTAACAGGCTCTCTGATAAGGTCGAGCGTCTGGTCGAGCACGTGTATCCCCCAGTCTCCGAATTCTCCGCCGCCGTGATCGGCAAACATTCGCCAGCCAAACATTTGACCGCTTTCATCCTTTTCGTGGACTCTATTCTCAATAGAGTGTATTTTCCCGATCTTTCCGCTTTCGATAACCTGTTTCAGCATTATATAATCTCTGTCCCAGCGTCTGTTGTGATGAACTGTGAACAGCTTGCCGACTCTCTTTGAAGTTTCGATCATCTTTTCAAGCTCCGGAACATTCATGGCGACCGGTTTCTCGCACATTACGTCATATCCCGCTTCAAGAGCCGCGCACACATACTTGCAATGATACTGATTAGGAGTTGCTACAACTACAAAATCAAAAAGCTTGGACGCGAGAAAATCGTCGATATTGTCAAATACTGCGAGCCCTCTCGATTCCGCCGTTTTTCTCACCTCGGGATTTATATCGTATACTGCTATTGGAGTAAACGGAATATCGTCTCTCGTCGCCGTCTCGTAATGATATCCTCCGCCCATATTTCCAAATCCAATATATCCTACTTTACGGTTCATTTTTACCTCCGCGTTTTTATTATAAATAGATTATAATATTTTCCGCCGAGATTGTCAACATACGCCGTAAAATTTAAACGTATTATCAATTGATAACCCATAAATAAAGTTCTGCGCTATCCGGAAATTATAAGATTTTCAGCCGGTCTTAGTCCTTCGTCGCTTTCGGGAGGGAACCCAACTCCGAAGGCCGTTCCGAGCGCGACAAGTACGGAATTTTTCTCTCCGGCGACTGATAGGGCGGCGGCCTGTCCGTCGTGAATAAGCTTAACCGTTACGTCTCTTTCAAGAAGTTCGCTAAGGAAATTTGAAAGATATTCTTCATATTTTGGACTAACGAGCATCAGCTTGTAGTAGCATCCTCCGTAACCTATGCTTCCGTCTGAAACATTATTCGCTATGCTTATTACTATATTCCGGGACGGCGGCAGACGTTTGTCGTCTTCCGAAAGTCTACTAAATCGCGAAGCTACGACGTTCGCTATAAATTCATGCAGCAAAACCGCTTCTTTATATTCGGCGTCGGCGTCCGTATATCCGCGGCCCATATGACGGCTTGGAATTTTTTTATCTACGTCTAAACGCACAACGCCATGCGATCCTTCAGACGACTTCGCGTATGAAGCGACCGCGCTTTTAACAAACGAATGTCCGAAATCAAAAACTACGGCCCGCGACGCGTTATCGGAATTAGCTCTCGCGCATCCGATGAGTTGATCGTGCGAAGGATAACGGCTCGTACAAATATTTACGTCAATGACGCCAAGTTCTTTTATAAGTTCATTGGCGTATCGGCAAAGATTCTCCCCCAGCTTTCCGTTTGCAAGGCCTCCGGAAAGAAATATTTTATTCACTCCTGTCCATGGCCGCCAGTCCTCGTCCTCGTATCTGTCGTTCGCAAATCTTGTCTTTTCGCTCGCCGTTTTCATCGCAAAAAAAATCAGTCCAAGCCGCCTGCCGAAGTCGGACGCTATAGATTCAGCCGCCGATCGAATTCTCTCTGAACCGCTTTCAAGGGCGGCCGATAAATATTTGGGCAGATCGCTTGCGTCAGAAGTTTTAAGGTCTATGCCAAGACTTTCCGCATTTTGTCCTACGGCTCCAATCAAGGAGCCGGAAGAGAAAATGTCGTACGCTGAAAAGCCCTTGAATTCTTTAAAATTGTATAGGTCAGGGACGTCTTCTATCGAGATTCCGTTCAGTCTAATGGCGCTCATATCCAGTTTTCCTCCTCTTTTCAGTACAAAGCATATCTTAATTATATCGGCCAAGTTAACAGTTGTCAATACAAGTATTTTTATAAATCACAGCGTTTCTCCGCCGCGCATATACTGCTATGGAATAAATAAGCTTCAGAAAGGCTCTAACATATATGAGACGTAAAAGACAATGCGTAAAAGTCGACTGCGCGAACGAAACCGTTGAAGCCGACGGATATGCGAAGGTATATAACCTATACTCCGCGGCCATGAGAAACAATACACTTTCAGCTCCCGTGTGGAACGGTAAAAACTTACGCCTTTCGGTAATGAATATTCGCCCGACTGAGGAAAGCGGTCTTTCATGCAGCATGAACGGAGACATAATAATACAGGCGGCGAGCGGCAGAGGAATTGTAAAAATCGGAGCTTCGCCTTACCGTCCCGGCATCACTGAGTTCTTCGGGCCCGGATGCGCCGTCTTTATACCCGCGGGAATGTGGAACAACATTATAAGCGTAGGGTCGGCGCCCTTAAAGCTGTATCGTATAGAAGTTCCCAGTCAGCCGGAAGACGCTTGCACTGAATTTTCCGACGACGTCAGTTCTTCTTCTGAGGACTCAGATTCAACTAATCCTATAGAATCAGATAACGACTGCGGCGAGGACGAAATTATAGAAAATCATAAGGACGGCGACGGAACATGTTTCTGTGAGCCGAACGCTATTGGAAATCCATGGAGAGCTGAACGCCGTAAATTGGACTGCGTCTATAATGACGCCGAACCGCTTGACTTTGATTCAACCGCCCGCCATATTCAAGACAAATCGCAAAATAATATTGAATCATAGACTTTTTCAAAGATTATTACTGGCTTTTTAATCTCCATATCGGAGTATTTCTTTTATATTTTCATCCGCGGTTCCATAAAGTCTTGTAATATTAGACAATTGATAAAAATTCACAGTAGTATTTTCATTACTAATATTCTCCATACAATCAGAGCACAAAAATATCTTCTTATTTAATGCTAACGCCATTCCCAATTCAATATGAGCTCCTCTTCCAGCCGGTAATAAAATAATAACAACGTTCGATTCGACAATACCATTTTGCTCAAATATAGCGTATTTTACTAGCTCTTCTATGGTCTTGTTACCGCTAATATCTTTAGTCCAATTATACGTATTACGCCACCCGTTTTCTTCTAATATTTTTGAATAGTAATTAACCTGCTCGACATTTTTTATCCCGGAGCCTATATAAAACTTCATTATGCCCTCCATGTTAAGATATAAATAAAATTATACAATAAATCGTCTGATTTTTCCATACTAACATTAATTTGAAAGAAAGCAGGCTCAAACCGCGTTTTAATAGTTGCAATAGATAAAATCAGCTTCTTGTGTCTTCGGAAGATACGGGACGCAAAATACCTACGGGAGTTTGCTGCGAGCTTTGCCCGAGAGGATTTTGTCTGAGCAGTTCAAGATACATTTCAACGTCGATATCCGGTTCTGACGAGCCGAGAATTTTGCATCCAAGATCGTTAGCGTCGACTACCAAAGTCCTGACTCCGCCGAGACACGACGATATTCGCCTCGCGCTTTCATGAGGAGAAAACGGAGCCAGCACGACGTACTCGTTATATGGAGGCAATGTGCAGGAGCAAGGTCCGTCTATCGCGGCGGCTTTTTCTCCCGCTACCACATAAAACCAACCGCTCTTTCCAAAAATTTTGCCTATACAGCTTACCGCCGCGGCGAGAAGTATACGGGGAAGCCCGACCTCATTGATAGCGCACTGCATTGTTTCAGGCATCGCGAGACCGATACCGTGCGGCGATCGTTTTACAAATCTGCTGAGAGCCCTCGCCCAAAAACCAGACTTAATTTTTTTTATCGGATACGCCCGTCCCTCGGTACATGCGATCATTTTCTCACTGGCAAACACGGTATCGCCTTGAAGAACCTGCGAAGCAACGTATTTTTCTATTATATCCTCAAGAATATCCGCATCAGTAACCACGCAGGTTCGAATAGCAAAGCAAGAAAAACATTTCCCCTTACTTTGTACAAATTGCTTTTTTCCGGGATTGATCATGCAATTGTTTTCCATATACGATATTATTACCTCCATTAACTTTTACGACGGTAATTATATCGCCATATTATACGAATTGTCTCGATTTTGCCCCAACAAAAAAAATATTGCCTGAAACGCGGTTATAGCTCCTCCGGCAATATTTTTTATTGTGTTTCATTATTGGAACCCAACCTCTTTAGGACAATGCGGATTTTTCAAGGGTTACTCCCTTGTATTACTTAAGTTTTCGTACGAAACGGTAAGTCTTTGCACAAACTCAGTATCTGTAAAATATGAATTAAGTATCATATTATCATACCTTGATAATATCTTATCGGCGATAATAAGTCCCTGTCCGCGCCCCAAACCCTTTTCAGTCGTTCCCGGTATTACGCCGCGAGATCTTACCTCGCTTCTAACGGAATTTCCTATACGGATACGAACGGATTTTTCATCTTCATCAGACGAAATCTTTATGCTTACCGATTTTTCCGGAGTTAAAATCGCTTCTTCCGCGGCGTTATCAAGAAAGATCCCCAGAAGTCTAATCGCGTCCCCATAACGTCCGGACACTGACAGCCGCGATAAAATTTCAACGTTAACGCGAATTCCGCCGCGCATCATTTCTGTTATTTTAAAGTAAAAAAACGATTTCATCTCATCGCTGCGTATAATTCTTAGTTTATCATGAAGCTCGTTTTTCACGACTGCGTCCTGAATAAACGGAACTATATTATTTCGGTAGAACTCTTTTATTTCATCGTCTCCTTTTTCCTCAACAAAACTTCCCATGGTAAAAAGCAAGTTTTTTGCGTCGTGCCGCACTTGCCGCATATTTTCTATCGTAGTCTCAAGGTCAGAGCTGTATGCGGAGACGGCGTTTCTATAGTTTTCAGCCGCGGTCATTTTTTCCTTCATTGAAACTGCTTTAAACATAAGCCCTATGTAAGCCGCGTCCATAAGAATAATAAAAATCTGCAAATACTTCGAAAAATATCCCGCTATAAGCGGAACCGAGCCGAGAATTTTCAAAAAGACAAGCGTTATGGTAACAAGCAAAAACAAGTGCGCTTCAAGCTCTGAAAATCTTTTCGTCATAAGCTGGAACAGATCGTATTTTTTTCGTAAGAAGCAGCCGGCAATTTTTCCGCACAAAACGAACGCGCCTAAAAATAGCGCGCTGAATAACGCGATCAGCAGTCCCTTCTCTATAGGCGCGAGGTTTAGCGCTCGTCCGATATGAAAATAGTAGCTAATCATCTTTGAAGACAAATAATCATAGCTGATGAGAAAGGCTTCCGACATAAGCGCAATCACGGACAAACGCGTAAAATATTTTTTGACGGTTCCTGTTTGTATTAACAGCAGTATGCATATATCGGCAAGAAAATATAAAAAGAGAAAATTGTACGACGCCGCTCTGAAAGCGAAGCGTTCCGCAATTATCATCGCCGATAGGGTTAAATACGAAACGAAATTAAACGGTATCTGTCCGGCAAGTCTTACAAGAACGACGAGCATCGCCGCAGATACGGCGTCTAAAGCGGCGATAGCGTTAATATGATTATTGCTGATAAGCGTCAATATCGCCCAAATCCACGCCAAAATTAAAAGTATATATGAAATGCGTTTTCTTATTTTTTGCACAGCAGCCTCTTTACCTCCCTCTGCATTTTTACGGAGCATGGTATTTCACTCCTGTCCGTCATAGTGATATATCCGTTTTTTATGGACAGCATATGATTTTTCGAAGCGATATAGGAGCGATGAACGCGTAAAAATCCGTTTCCAAGTTTTTCACACTCTCTGTCAAGAGAACCGGTTGTCGTAACCCTTGATCCGTTGGAAGTGCGGTACGTAACGCCGTGAGAAACGTTCTTCTCAGCCTCGACAAAAAGCACGTCCGATACGCGCAGATCAACCGTTTCGCCGCCTACGTTAAGAGTTATTACATCTCCGACGTCGTTTGACCTTTGGTCTTCGCGGATCGCCATGTAAATATATCGTCTGAGAGCTGCGAAAAGGGGACCGGAGTCGGTTCCTTTTTCGATAAATCCAAACGGCTCCGTTCCGCTTTTTAAAACCTCCATCGCCATTTCATGATGATTAGTTGTAAATACGATCCGCGTGCGTTTGCATCTCTGTTTTAAAACTGACGAGACGTCGATACCTCCCGGCATACCTCTCCCAAAATCTATATCCAAAAAAATTAGATATTCGTCCGGATTATTTCTGATAAACGAATAAACTTCCTCGGCTGAACTTGCAGCGGCAGCGACCTCGGCCGTTAGTCCATCGCTTTCAATAATGCGATTTATAATTCCGTTTTCTAGAGATAGAAACGCTCTATCGTCGTCGCAAAGTAATATTTTAAGCATGCTCAAACCTCCGCAATTTTTACGCAGTTATATTTCGTATGAACTACTCAAAAAAGTACGGGTTCGAATCTATCCTAAAAAATCAAGCAGAGGTTTCAAGTATTTTTCGTCGGTCCAATCGCATTTTTTCCCCGATGCGCTCATAAGAGCCTTTTCCCACGGCTCAAGCTCCGACGCGTCTTTTTTTGAAATTGATTTTTGAAGAAGTCTACAAAGAGTTCTGTCTGCAAATTTCATTTTTTCCTGATCCCATACTCCTCGCCCGTAAAAACATTGTATTTCTTTCAGATCGTTTTTTAAATTACGTCTTTTAATATCGTTAAACGCCTTTTCGTCGTATGGCGACGCGCCCACGCAAAAGACGGCTAATCTTTTGTCTTTCAGCTTTTCGTAATTTTTTCTGATAAACGATATCCCCGCTATGCCCGAAGCATATATTCCTCCGCATAGAATAACGGTATTATACTGCGCGGTTATGCGTACGTCTGCTTTTGATACTTCTACCGCGTCAAAATCCTTCGCCTCTCGCAGCATATCTACATATTTTTTAGTTCCCCCGTATTTTGATCGATATACTATTATTCCCTCTTTCATTTACTTTCCTTTCCGTATAATATCTGATTCGTATGCTCTTTCATTACAAGTATATCACATAAATCTACACATGCCAAGCGCATTTTTCATAAGCAACTAAATTAAAAAGGTTCTTAAATAATGCTTGGCGTTCATTTTATCTCTCGCCATATCGAAAATCGGGCCTTATATGTTTTATATATAAATCAGAAGATAGAGTGTCGCCATACCTATCCACATATAGGCGCATACTATCTTTCGTCTGTTCGAAAAATCTATAGTGGCGTAGAAAGTCGCAAGCTATTCCTACTTCTTTCATTCGGCATGAAGTAGGCTTTTTTAGAGAAAAAGGTTTACGGAGATTATATACTTTCTTTCGTGAAAGAAAGTAATCAAAGAAAGCTTAGAGGCTCGCTTCGCAAAAAATTGTCGCGGCTTGTGAACAAACCGCTTTCGTTAATTTCTTGAAATGAGGTATGCTCCAACAGCTATATGAGAAGCAGTCAAAATGAAACGATCGCTCAGCTGGTAGAGTTGAGCTGGAACCGTGCGTGGTTCCAATGATGTGGAGTTAGTCTGTTTATAGCCAACGCGCATGTTGTCGTTCAAAACGCGGCCTTGTTTTTAAATCTGTGTCCTAAGTTTAACGTCGATGCTAATTATATCGTATGAGTCGCATAATACCTAGCGTCTGCTTTGCAAGGCGGGAGCAAAATCACGCCTTAGAGCGGCTCAAGCTCTTCATTTTGAGAAGTGTGAGCATATCTGTAGGAAAGCTTCGTTTCAAGGGATGACTAAGCGGGATTGAACGATATTTCATTTGAAATTTGTGTAAACAAAATCCCGCGCGATGCTTTTGTCGCCGCTATAGGCTTTTTTGCTCAGCTTTTTTCCGAAAAAAGCTTGTGAGGAATTATTCGGGAAAGTACCGAGTTAATTATAATTTCTTTTAAAAAAGAACGAGCTCAAGACAACGTCTCAAGCCCGCTTTTTCATATTACATATCAGAACAGACCCGATATTTTTCCATTCTCGTCAACGTCTATTCTTTCGGCCGCCGGGCTCTTAGGCAAGCCCGGCATAGTCAGTATATCTCCCGTCAAAACAACGATAAAGCCCGCTCCGGCGGAAACCTTTACATTTTTTACCGTAACAGTAAATCCTTCCGGTGCTCCGAGCTTCGTCGGATCATCGGAAAAACTATACTGAGTTTTAGCAATACATACGGGAAGCTTTCCAAAGCCCAACGACTCAAGCTCGGCAATTTGCTTTTTAGCGTTTGGCATGAGAGAAATTCCATCTCCGCCGTACACTCTTTTGACAACCGACTCTATTTTGTCTGCGATAGGAGCGTCAAGCTCATAGGAGAACGTAAAGTTTGCCGTCTCTTCTTCGCACAGCCGCGCCACTTCTCTTGCAAGAGCTTCTCCTCCCCTGCCGCCTTCCGCCCAAACTGTAGACAGGACGGTATTAACGCCAAGCGTTCTGCACTTATCTATTATAAACTCAATCTCCTTGTCCGTATCTGTCGGAAAGCGATTTACAGCTACTACGCATGGCAAACCGTATACGTTTTTTACGTTAGACACATGACGAAGAAGATTGGGGATTCCCTTTTCAAGAGAATCTATATCTTCTCCAGCTAAATCAGATTTAGGTTTGCCTCCATGCATCTTAAGAGCGCGAACAGTCGCCACCACCACTACGGCGTCCGGAGCAATTCCCGCCTTACGGCACTTAATATCAAAAAACTTTTCAGCTCCGAGATCGGCGCCGAAGCCTGCCTCCGTAACGGTATAGTCTCCCATTTTGAGAGCCAGCTTCGTAGCCATAACCGAATTGCAGCCGTGAGCTATATTAGCGAAGGGGCCGCCGTGAACAAACGCTGGAGTTCCCTCGAGGGTTTGAACTAAATTGGGCTTTATAGCGTCTTTCAAAAGCGCGGTCATGGCGCCCGCGGCTTTGAGCTCTCCGGCAGTCACCGGCTTACCCGCGGAGGTATAGCCGACAATAATACGAGAAAGCCTATTCTTCAGATCCGTGATAGAGTCTGATAGGCATAACACCGCCATAATCTCCGACGCCACGGTAATGTCAAATCCATCCTCCCGAGGAACTCCGTTCGCAGCGCCGCCCATACCGTCTACAATAAAGCGAAGCTGTCTGTCGTTCATATCGACGCAGCGTTTCCACGTGATACGCCGAACGTCGATTCCAAGCTCGTTTCCCTGCTGAATATGATTATCAAGCATTGCTGCAAGAAGGTTATTCGCAGCTCCGATCGCGTGAAAGTCTCCCGTAAAATGAAGGTTTATGTCCTCCATCGGAACAACCTGAGCGTATCCGCCTCCCGCGGCTCCTCCCTTTACTCCGAACACCGGACCGAGCGACGGCTCGCGGAGGGCGACGGTAACATTTTTGCCGATTCGGCGCAGACCGTCCGCCAGACCTATAGTAGTAGTAGTTTTTCCCTCTCCGGCCGGGGTGGGAGTAATCGCCGTAACGAGAATAAGTTTTCCGTTCGGGCGATCGGAATCGCTAATAAGAGCCGGATCAACCTTTGCTTTGTACTTGCCGTACTGTTCAAGATATTTTTCGTCTACGCTCGCCCTTTCAGCGATAGACGTTATGGGTTCCATTTCGCAGCTTTGGGCTATTTCAATATCGGTTTTGAATTCCATGTTTATGATCATCCTTCATAAATAGTTGCAATCCCATGGGAGAGCGATTTTGTTTCGTACATACGGATACATGATATAGCTTATCCGGAGAAAAACGCTGAACAACAAAACGACTATTGTGCCATGAAGCAAGAATACTTGCTTGCAGGTACGCTTTTGAGAAGCCGTTAATTATACGGCCGCAAGCAGCGCGAGGGCGGCGGGGCGCAAAAACTCACGCCGCCGTTACCTGCGTTTATTGTTCTTTTGCGCGTGATTCAGCAGACATTTTCTTATTTGAAATACTTTACAGCCGCCTCAAACATACGAATATTATATTTACCCGGCACGTTTTTATAGAGACCGTTTCCAACCCTTTCGCTGTGTCCCATCTTTCCAAATACCCTTCCGTCGGGTGAAGTAATTCCTTCAATCGCGTACATGGATCCGTTGGGATTGTAACGAACGTCGTCGGTTACGTTTCCGTCAAGGTCGACGTACTGCGTCGCAATCTGACCGTTTGCAGCCAGCGAGCGGATAAGTTCGTCTTCTCCTATGAAACGTCCCTCTCCGTGAGAGATCGGAACGCTGTAAATCTCTCCGACTTCAGTAAGCGCAAGCCACGGCGATTTATTAGATGAAACGCGCGTGCGGACTATCTTAGACTGGTGACGAGCGATCGTATTGTAAGTAAGCGTCGGACATTTTTCATCCGTGTCGATAATCTTTCCGTAAGGAACAAGGCCCAGCTTAATAAGCGCTTGGAATCCGTTGCATATACCGCACATAAGTCCGTCTCGATCGTCAAGCAATTCCGTAACGCCCTCCTTCACCGCTTCGTTGCGGAAGAACGCGGTAATAAACTTTCCGCTTCCGTCCGGTTCGTCGCCTCCGGAAAAGCCTCCGGGGATAAATACCATCTGCGCGGTCTTCAGAGCGTCCGCAAAACGCTCTATGCTGCCGGCGATGCCGTCAGCCGTTCGGTTATTGATTACGATAATCTCCGCTTCCGCGCCGGCGTCTGACACAGCCTTGGCGCTGTCGTACTCGCAGTTTGTTCCGGGGAACGCGGGGATCAGGACCTTAGGTCTCGCATGTTTTACAGCCGGAAACGGACGGGACGATTTATCAAGCGAATATGAGAACGCTTCCGTCTCGACATTTTGAGAAATATTGCAGGAATATACGCTTTCAAGCTTATTTTCATATTCATCTGAAAGATCAGCCAGAGACGCGGTCTCTCCGCCTAATGTAAAGAGAGCGTCGTCTGTAATTACGCCTAAAAGCTTTTCGTCAAGTTCTTCGTCCGTTTCTAAAATAAACGAGCCGTACGCATAGCCGAATATTTCTGAAAGAGTTACGCAGCAGTCGAAACTAAACCCGAGACCGTTGCCCATCGCCATTTTCATGACGGCTTCGGCAATTCCTCCAATGCCGGGAGTGTACGCCGACTTTACTTTTCCGGCTCTCATAAGAGAAGTTACGCGCTCAAACAGAGATTTTAGCGATCCTGCTTTCGGAAGCCCGTCCTCATAATCCGGCTTAAGTATGTACGCGCGGTTACCAGCCTTTTTAAATTCCGGAGAAACGACGCTGCCAACTTTGTCAGTCGTAACTGCGAATGAAACAAGAGTAGGCGGAACGTCGAGCGATTCAAAGGTGCCGCTCATAGAATCCTTGCCTCCGATAGAAGCTATGCCAAGCTCCATTTGAGCCTTGTACGCTCCGAGTAAAGCGGCCAGCGGTTTGCCCCAGCGAACGGGATCATGACCTAACCGTTCAAAGTACTCCTGGAAGGTAAGATATACGTCGTCGAAAGACGCTCCGGACGCGACAAGCTTTGAAACGGATTCGACTACGGCCAGATATGCGCCGTGATAAGGGCTTTTCTCAGTAATAAACGGATTATAGCCCCAAGCCATGAGAGAGCAGTCGTCAGTGTGTCCGCGCTCTACAGATATCTTCTGAACCATAGCCTGTACGGGAGTAAGCTGATTTTTTCCTCCAAAGGGCATGAGAACGGATCCCGCTCCTATCGTTGAGTCGAATCGCTCTGAAAGACCTCTCTTTGAACAGCAATTAAGGTCTCCCGCCAAGTTCTTCATTCCCTCCGCAAAGCTCGTCTCCGCCTCCTTGCCGAAGGATTTTGGAGCGGCGGCCGCAACGGTAATATGCTTTTCAGCGCCGTTGGACGACAGGAATTCGCGGCTTATGTCGACGATTTTTTTGCCGTTCCAATTCATTACAAGGCGAGGCTCTTCAGTCACTACGGCCACAGGGCAGGCGGACAGGTTTTCGGTTTCTGCGAGAGCGAGGAAGCGATCCGTGTCCGCGGCTTCTACTACGACCGCCATTCTTTCCTGAGACTCGCTGATAGCAAGCTCCGTACCGTCGAGTCCCTCGTATTTTTTAGGAACGGCGTTAAGGTCTATTTCAAGGCCGTCTGCAAGCTCTCCGATAGCGACGGACACGCCTCCCGCTCCAAAGTCGTTGCATCTTTTGATCATGCGGCAGGCCTCTTCATTTCTGAAGAGACGCTGTAGTTTTCTTTCCTCCGGCGCGTTGCCCTTTTGCACCTCGGCCCCGCAGCTTTCCAGCGATTTAGCGGTATGGGACTTCGACGAACCGGTAGCCCCTCCGCATCCGTCGCGCCCAGTGGCTCCTCCAAGAAGAATCACAACGTCTCCTGCGGACGGACGCTCGCGGCGCACGTTCTTTTCGGGAGCCGCCGCAATTACCGCGCCTATCTCCATTCGTTTAGCCGCGTATCCCGGATGATATATTTCGTCGACAATTCCGGTGGCGAGTCCTATCTGGTTGCCGTAGGACGAATAGCCTGCGGCTGCTCCCGTAACGATCTTACGCTGAGGAAGCTTTCCGGGTATGGTCTCGTCAACGGGGACCAACGGATCGGCGGCGCCGGTAAGACGCATTGCGCCGTATACGTATGATCGGCCTGACAAAGGGTCTCGAATTGCTCCGCCTATGCATGTCGCCGCTCCTCCGAAAGGTTCGATTTCAGTAGGATGGTTGTGAGTTTCGTTTTTGAAAAGGAGAAGCCAAGGTTCCTCCTTGCCGTCTACAGTCACGTTTATTTTTACGGTGCAGGCGTTGATCTCCTCTGATTCGTCAAGACGAGCCAGCTTTCCGTTTTCCTTCAGCCATTTCGTCGCCACGGTCGCCAGGTTCATAAGGCACACGGGCTTTGTGATTCCGAGCGAACGGCGGGTTTCAAGGTATTCGTCGTAAATCTTTTTAAGTCCCTCGTCCTCGAACGAAACATCGTCTATAATTGTTCCGAAAGTCGTATGACGGCAGTGATCAGACCAATATGTGTCGATCATTCTAATTTCGGTAACGGTAGGATCGCGTCCCTCTTCTACAAAGTAGTTCTGGCAGAACGCGATATCTCCCTCGTCCATGGCAAGACCATATTCTTTGATAAAAGCCGCTAGTCCGTTAGAATCAAGCGATGTAAATCCTGCGAGAGTCTCCACCCCGGTAGGGATATTCTGAGCTGACGAAAGCGTTTCCGGCATATCGAAGGACGCTTCTCGCGCCTCGACAGGGTTAATAACATATTTCTTAATCTCAGAGATATCCTTGTCTGAAAGCGCGCCGTACAGGGCGTATATTTTAGCAGTTCTGACAACGGGACGGTCGCCGCGGGAAATAAGCTGTATGCATTGAGCCGCGGAGTCCGCTCGCTGATCGAACTGACCGGGAAGATATTCTACTGCGAAAACCGCCGCTCCGTCCGTATCTATTTTTTCCGTTATCGTATCAAGCTGCGGCTCTGAGAATACCGTCTTACCCGCATATTCGAACAGATCGCCGGATATGCCCTCGCAGTCGTATCTGTTTATCACTCTTACGGCTTCGAGAGAGTCTATGCCGAGAAGAGTACGAGCGTCGGATAGAAGAGAGCGAGCCTCCGCTGCGAAAGCCTCCTTCTTTTCAACGAACAGTCTGTATACCATTACTTTCCTCCATTATGAGCCGCAAGAGCGCGAGCACCTATGTCATGTCTCATATACGAGTTTTCAAATTTTACGCGGTTAGCCATTTCATAAGCTCCGTTTACGGCGCCTTCAAGAGTCGCGGCCGTCTTAACTACTCCAAGCACGCGTCCGCCGGAAGTAGCGAGCTTTCCGTCTTTTATTTCAGCTCCCGCCACGTATGTTCCGCTGGCTATATCCTCCGGGATCCATATTTCATATCCTTTGCCGTAGCTTTCCGGATATCCTCCGGAAGCAAGAATTACGCAGCACGCGCATCCGTCCTCAAATTCAACGGAAACGTCGGAAAGGCGTTCCTCGGTAACCGCGCGCATAACTGTAAACAGATCGCTTTTAAGCAAAGGAAGAACAACCTGAGTCTCCGGGTCTCCGAAACGGCAGTTGTATTCGATAACCTTCGGTCCCTTCGGCGTAAGCATAAGTCCGAAGTAAAGGCATCCCTTAAACGTTCTGCCTTCGGCGTTCATGGCGGCCACGGTAGGTTTGAATATTTTTTCCATGCACTCCGCGGCTATGTCCTCCGTATAGTACGGATTAGGAGCTACGGTTCCCATGCCTCCGGTATTAAGGCCCGTGTCTCCGTCGCCAATCCTCTTGTGATCCATTGAAGAAACCATCGGACGTATGGTCTTTCCGTCCGTAAAAGCGAGAACAGATACCTCTGGACCCGTTAGAAATTCCTCTATTACTACGCGGCTTCCGCTTTTGCCGAATTTGCCGTCAAGCATCATCGACCGCACGGCCTCCTCAGCCTCTTCTATGCTTTGCGCTATTATAACTCCCTTGCCGAGCGCCAAGCCGTCCGCTTTGATAACGATAGGCGCGTTAACGCCTTTAAGATATTCGAGGGCTTTATCGCAATCGTCGAACGTCTCGTATTCCGCCGTAGGAATGGAATATTTCTTCATCAAATTCTTGGCGAAGACCTTGCTGCCTTCGATCTCAGCCGCGGCGGCGGTCGGACCGAAGCTCGGGATTCCTTTCGCTTCAAGCGCGTCCACGCAGCCGAGCGCCAGCGGGTCGTCGGGAGCTACCACGGCGTAATCTATTTTATTGCTAACGGCAAAATCAACGATAGCGTCGATATCCTTAGCTCCAATGGGAACGCATGTAGCGTCCGCAGCTATGCCGCCGTTTCCGGGCATGGCGAATATTTCTTCGACAGACTTATTGAGACGCAGTTTTTTTATAATGGCGTGCTCTCTGCCTCCTCCGCCCACTACTAAAATTTTCATATAATAATTCTCCGTTCAGTATTTCGGCGGAAACCCGCGCATACAAGCTCCGCTGAAAATTTGCTGATGAATGATGAAAAAGCCAGATCAATGATGGAAGAGGCGCATGCCTGTAAACGCCATTACCATTCCGTATTTGTCAGCGCACTCAATAACTGCGTCGTCGCGAATTGAACCGCCGGGCTCGGCGATATAGCTTACGCCGCCTCTAAACGCCCGCTCAATGTTATCGTCGAACGGGAAGAACGCGTCTGAGCCGAGAGACACGCCGCTGATAGAAGAGAGATACTCGTTTGCTTCCGCGTCTGTAAGAGGCTCCGGACGGCTGGTAAAGTATTTCTGCCAGTTGCCGTCGGCGCAAACGTCTTCTTCGTTTTTGTTGATATAACCGTCGATAACGTTGTCGCGAGTAGGACGTCCGATATCGTCTTTAAAAGGAAGGGAAAGAACCTTGTCGTGCTGGCGGAGGAACCATGTTGCAGCCTTGCCTCCCGCAAGTCTGGTGCAGTGTATTCTGGACTGCTGTCCGGCGCCGACGCCGATAGCCTGTCCGTCGTATGCGAACGCGACGGAGTTGGACTGAGTGTATTTCAAAGTAATAAGGGAAATTATAAGATCGCGGACGGCGTTCTCGGGAAGCTCTTTGTTTTTAGTAACGATATTTGAGAGAAGCTCCCTGTCGATTTTGAAGTTGTTTCTTCCCTGCTCGAATGTAATGCCGAACACGTCCTTATGCTCTACCTCCGCCGGGATATAATTAGGATCAATTTCAACTACGTTGTAGTTGCCGCCGCGCTTGCTCTTCAGTATCTCGAGAGCCTCCGGATCGTAGCCGGGCGCGATAATACCGTCGGAAACCTCGCGCTTTACAAGGTTTGCGGTCGTAACGTCGCACACGTCGGAGAGCGCGACCCAATCTCCAAAGGAACACATTCTGTCCGTTCCTCTCGCGCGGGCATAAGCGCATGCGAGGGGAGAGGAGTCGAGATCCTGAACATCGTCGACGAAGCAGGCTTTTTTCAGCTTCTCCGGCAAGGGAAGTCCAACGGCGGCCGACGTTGGGCTTACATGCTTAAACGACGTGACGGAGGGAAGTCCGGTAGCAATCTTCAGCTCGAGGACAAGCTGCCAGCTGTTGAAGGCGTCGAGAAAGTTAATGTATCCCGGTCTTCCCGAGAGTATCTTTATCGGCAGTTCTCCGCCGTCTTTCATAAATATTTTCGCAGGCTTCTGATTGGGATTACAACCGTATTTCAGTTCAAATTCTTTCATATTTTCATCCGTTCCTTTACTCTTATTATCGGTTTTTATTAACGATGCGTTCTTCAATCTCGCCGCTCGCAAGGGATGTATAGCGAACGTAAAGGGAAATCTTGTTGTCCGCGTCGAGCGCGTCCCAAAGAGAATCCGTAAACTTATCGATATCGTTATCTATCGTCACGCGCTCGGGCTCTCCCTGGAACGTAGGAATTGGATTTCCGTCGCAAACGTAAGTATGAATGAAGTGACCTACCCCGGGAAGAGAAGGATATGAGAAGCTGAAGCGGCTGCACGCGCTTCCCTCTGAGTCCGCGCTCTTAAGTATGCTCATTTGATACGAAAAATCTTTTCCGTCCTCTCCGAAGGTTATCATTCCGCTTATACGAGGGGTAAAATTGGGCGCGTCCGGCTCGAATTCCCTTGTCTCAAGCGCGCCGATAAAGGAGCCGCCGTTCTTTAACGCCTCCAAAATAGTATCCGTTTGGTCTCCGTTTGTAACGATCAGCTTATCGCCTTCCTGTCTGACGGCCGAGTATATGATAAGACTTGGATCCTCCACCTTAGAGGGATCGAAAGGCTCCGTATAGAGAACGCCGTCTCTTTTAGTAAATACTCGGTTGCGGCTGTTCTGACTTCTTCCCATGATAAAATAAGCGGAACAAGCGCGCTTACCGTCGGAGCTTTTTCCGATCACTATGCCGCGGCCTACATATGAATTTCCTTTAACTGCGGACGCGACGTCGCGCGTTTCGTATATGTTCATTTGTTTCCTCCATTGCGCCGAATAAGGGGCGCTCAAATATATTGTCGGATGCGTCGTACGAACGATCAGCTTTTCTTTATTTTCTTTGAAACCAGTTCTACGGATTGGGGAAGTATTTTCCACTCCGCAAGCTCCATGACTCGTTTTTGAAGGGTTTCGGCAGTATCGCCGGCTTCAATAGTTACCGCTTTCTGCATAATTATCTCTCCGCCGTCCGGAATTTCGTTTACAAAGTGCACGGTAGCTCCAGTGACCTTCACTCCTCTCTCGAGGGCGGCCTCGTGCACGCGCAGACCGTAATACCCCTGCCCGCAGAAGGAAGGAATAAGAGACGGGTGAACGTTGATTATTCTTCCCGCGTATCTCTTTGTAAAACTTTCGCTCAATATGCACATAAACCCTGCCAAAACGATAAGCTCGGCTCCGCGCCCTTCCAGCTCTTCGATGAGACGAGCTTCGAACGCTTCCTGCGAGCCAAGCTCTTTTTTATTTATTACAACGGCGGGGATTTCCGCCTTTTCGGCTCTCTCAAGAGCATAAACCCCGGGCTTATTGGATATTACGACGGTAATCCTTCCGGAGCGGATTATTCCGTTTTTTTCAGCGTCGATCAAGGCCTGAAGGTTAGTTCCTCCGCCAGAAACCAGCACGGCGATTTTTGTTTTTTCTTCCATTCGTTCAGCGCCTCTCGCAGATCATTTTATTACGATCTTTTCGTCGGAGCGAACGATTCGTCCGATCACGTACGCGTCCTCTCCCTGAGCTTTCAAAATCTCAAGAGACTCGTCCGCAGATTCGGAGGGAACCACCACGCTCATTCCAACGCCCATGTTGAAGGTGTTGAACATATCTCTTTCGCTTATACAGCCGGTTTCTGATATAAGATCGAAAATTGGCAGTATTCTCACAGACGATCTGTCTATCTCAGCGCAAAGTCCGTCGGGAATGCAGCGCGGAATATTTTCATAGAAGCCGCCGCCGGTTATGTGGGAAACGCCGCGCACGTTCACCTTTTCGAGGAGCGCAAGCACAGGTTTTACGTAAATCTTAGTAGGAGTAAGAAGAGTTTCGCCAAGAGACTTTCCGCCCAGCTTTTCGCGCGGAGATTTAAGGTCGCAGTTCTCGCTCTCTACGTCGAACACGCGTCTGACAAGAGAAAATCCGTTGGAATGAACTCCCGACGACGGAATCGCAATAATAACGTCGCCCTCGGTCATAGCGCCGTTGTCTATTATCTTGGACTTATCCACGACGCCGGTGCAGTATCCGGCCAAATCGTATTCGTCTTCCGGATAGAAGCCCGGCATCTCCGCCGTCTCTCCTCCTATCAGAGCCGCGCCGGACTGCACGCAGCCGTCGCACACGCCGCTTACTATCTTCTCGATTCTCTCGGGTATATTTTTACCGCACGCGATATAATCGAGGAAGAAAAGGGGACGGGCTCCGCAGCATACGATATCGTTGACGCACATCGCCACGCAGTCGACGCCAACAGTATCGTGCTTGTCCATCAGGAAAGCCAGCTTAAGCTTCGTCCCCACTCCGTCGGTTCCGCTAACCAGAACGGGACGAGTAATCCCCTCGAGGTCAAGCTCGAAAAGGCCTCCGAAACCGCCGACGTCCGAAAGAGCTCCGGCGGTCATAGTGCGCGCGATATGTTTTTTCATCAGTTCGACGGCGCGATATCCGGCCGTGATGTCTACTCCGGCAGCCGCGTAGCTGTCGGACCTTGAGATCTCGTTCATAATTGTCTCCATTCAGATTATTTTTGTCCGCTTGCGGCGGCTTATTCTTGTCCGTTCCAGCAGTAGGTGCAGAGGCAGTCTCTGTCTATGCCGATGGCTTCCGTTAGACCGTCAAGAGTCTGGAATTCAAGAGAAGCGAAGCGAAGCTTTTCGCATATAGCTCGGCGCATAGCCTTTCCCCTCTCCGACTCGGGATCGCTGTATTCGTCAAGATATTTCAATCCATCTTCTCCCTCAAGCTCAACTATAGTAGAACGCGTAATCAGCTCCATATCGCTTGTAGCGCGGGAAAAGTTTAAATATTTGCAGCCGAACATAATAGGAGGGCAGGCCGATCGCATATGCACGGCCTCGGCTCCGTTTTCATAAAGAAACTCGACCGTTTCCCTAAGCTGCGTTCCTCTTACGATAGAATCGTCTACAAAAAGCAGCCGCTTTCCATTTATCAGCTCCTCGACGGGAACCTGTTTCATTTTCGCCACTCTGTTGCGATCGCTCTGAGTAGTCGGCATAAAGCTCCGCGGCCATGTGGGAGTATATTTGATAAAGGGACGGGCGAACGGAACTCCGCTGACAGAAGCGTATCCTATAGCGTGAGGAGTGCCCGAATCCGGAACGCCCCCCACGTAGTCGAGCTCCGGCATGCTTCCGCTCTCCGCCTCTCTTTTAGCCATATTTCCGCCGTTGCGGTATCGCATAGCTTCTACGTTCACGCCCTCGTAGCTCGACGTAGGGTATCCGTAATACGACCACAGGAACGAGCATATTCTCATCTTTTTTCCCGCTTCTGCAAGTACGGTAATTCCATCGGGAGTAATAGCGACGATCTCTCCCGGCCCAAGCTCCTTTTCCGAACAGTAGCCGAGCTTCGTACAGGCGAATGACTCGAAAGTCACGCAATATCCGTCTTCGCTCTTTCCTATAAGGACAGGCAGTCTGCCGAATTTGTCGCGAGCCGCGATAAGCGTTCCGTCTTCCTTCAAAATGAGAAGAGAACAGGTTCCGTCGATAACGTCTTGGGCAAAGCGCACTCCCTCTTCAAAACTTTCCTTCTGATTGATCAGCGCGGCGGCAAGCTCCGTAGTGTTCACTCGTCCGCCCGTCATAGCGCCGAAATGTCCTCCGCTTACTGAAAAATATTTTTCAATCAGCTCGTCCGAATTGTTGATCACGCCTACGGTGCATACTGCGTACGTACCGAGACTTGACCGAATAAGCAAAGGCTGCGGGTCGGTATCGTTGATACACCCGATAGCCGAGGTTCCGCGCATCTCTTCAAAAATGCGCTCGAATTTTGTTCTGAACGGGGAATTTTCTATATTGTGTATGTTTCTCTGAAGCCCGATTACCGGATCATACGCGGCCATACCGCCGCTTCTTGTTCCCAGATGAGAATGATAATCGACTCCGAAGAAAACGTCCTCGATAACGTCGCGGCGGCCGACCGCTCCGAAAAAGCCTCCCATAGCTTAAAACCTGTCCTTTCGTTTCAGTGCAAATACCTCGAAGAAAAGCGCTCCCTTCGAGTTTGTTTTTTCAGGTATTGTCCGAGCGTCAGTCGCTCAGCTCAGCCGATATTTTAGCGTCCTTCGCCAGTACGGCGGCAGCCGCTTCGGCGCGCATATCGTCCAGTTTCGCCGCAAGAGCCTCGTCGTTTACCGCGAGAATCTGAGCTGCAAGCAAAGCGGCATTGACTCCGCCGTTTACGGCGACGGTTGCAACAGGTATGCCCGAAGGCATCTGTACCGTCGACAGAAGCGCGTCAATGCCGTCGAGCGTCGGTCCCTTGCATGGGATTCCTATAACCGGCAGAGTCGTGTTTGCGGCGATAGCGCCGGCAAGATGGGCGGCCATTCCCGCCGCGGCGATTATAACGCCGAATCCGTTTTCGCGCGCTCCGCGCGCGAAAGATCCCGCCTCCGCAGGCGTTCTGTGCGCCGAGTACACGTGCGTCTCGCAGCGAATACCGAGCTGTCTGAGAGTATTTACCGCTTTTTCAACTACCGGCAGATCGCTGTCGCTTCCCATAACGATCCCGACTTTTTTCTCGTTCATTTATAAATATATCCTTTCAAAGAAAATTAAATCTTTCAAAAAACAAAAGGGCGCACTTAACCTGTGTGTCAAGTGTGCCCAGACGGTCGGCAAAGATAATATTCCGGTCCTCCGTTCCCTTGCGGTGCTCCGCAATTATCCCGTCAGTCGCAAAGGGCCTCTTATTTGGACTACATTAGAATTATATCAAATTCTTAGGTTCACGTCAACCCGAACTCGTCATTTTTTTCACTTTTTTTTAGTTTTGTTTTGTTTCACAATAAATGCAGCGATAAATTTTATTGTCTTTGTCAGTTAGCTTAAAGACGTGATCTATATCCTGTTCGCAGGATGTAATGCATCTAGGATTTTTGCATTTAAGAACGTTTACAAGCCGATCCGGAGCGGAAATCGAACGCTTCTCGACAAGATCGCCTCCCCGGATTATATTCACGGTAGCCCCGGGGTCGACAAAGCCGATAACGTCAAAGTTTATCGCGATGTCGGCGTCGATCTTTATGATATCCTTCTTATCCATTTTTCGGCTTGGAACATTCTTAATTATGGCGACGGAGCAGTCGAGAGCGTCAAGACCGAGAAGATCGTAAAGCCTCATGCCGCTTCCCGCCGCGATATGATCGATAACTATGCCGTTTTTTATGCTGTCTACGTTCATATTCTTACTCTCCCTTCGCGCGATCGACGCCAAGCATCTTCATTATCAGAGCCATGCGAATATATCTTCCGTACTTAGCTTGCCTGAAATAGCATGCTCTCGGATCCGAATCGACCGCGGTAGATATCTCGTTAACCCTTGGAAGAGGATGCATAACGATCATATCCCGCTTAGCGGCTTTCATTTTCTCCGCGTCGAGTATGTAACTGTCTTTAAGCCTAAGATAGTCCTCCTCGTTGAAAAAACGTTCTCTCTGCACCCTAGTCATATACAGAATGTCTACCTCTCCCATAACCTCGTCGAGAGAAGAGCATTGAGAGTACTCTATTCCGCGCTCTTTTATATATTCTTGTTTTATAAAGCTTGGAAGCTTAAGCTCGTCCGGCGAGATAAGAACGAACCGTACTCCTTTATATCTCGACATGGCGGCGATAAGAGAATGCACAGTTCTGCCGAATTTAAGATCGCCGCATAAACCTATCGTCAGACCGTCGAATCTGCCCGTTTCGCGTCGTATTGTCAGAAGATCGGTAAGCGTTTGAGTCGGATGATAATGTCCTCCGTCGCCGGCGTTTATTACGGGTACGGACGAATGCGCGCATCCGACGAGCGGCGCCCCTTCTTTAGGATGACGCATGGCGATAATGTCGCAGTAAGAGCTGACGACCTCAAGAGTGTCTGAAACGCTCTCGCCTTTCGCCGCGGAGCTCGACGCCGCCTCGGAGAATCCCAGCACGCTGCCGCCGAGCGAAAGCATAGCCGATTCGAACGACAACCGAGTGCGCGTAGACGGCTCGAAAAACAGCGTGGCGAGTATCTTACCGCGGCATACTTCTGAGTACGCGTCCGGACGCGCCATAATATCGTCGGCCCTTGCGATAAGTTCGTCGATCTCGCCGACGGAAAGATCAAGAATATTGATCAGATGTCTCATGAGCGTATCCAGCTTTCGTCGGAAGGATTATCTCTGAACGCTATAAGTCTCGCGACGTCCTCGGAGCGTATGTACCCCTCGTCCGCGGCTACCTCGGCGATAGCGTCGAAGTTTGAAAGGCTGACGTTTTTCAGGTTCGCGTCCGCGAGTCTTTCAAGTCCTCGTTTCATTCCGTATGTAAAAATGCTGACTATGCCCAACACCTCGGCTCCTGCTTCTCTAAGAGCGTCGACCACCTCTATAACGCTTCCGCCGGTCGAAATAAGATCTTCAACTACCACTACCTTTTGACCCGCCTCAAGTTTGCCCTCGATCCGATTCTGTCTTCCGTGATCTTTATTTCCGGATCGAACGTAACCCATGGGAAGTCCCATAAGGTGAGCCGTAATAGCCGCGTGCGCGATACCGGCTGTCGAAGTGCCCATTAAGACCTCGACGTCCGGATAGTTTTCTTCAATGAGCGACTTAAGTCCGTTTTCCACATGAGTTCGTACTTCCGGCGCGGTAAGAGTAAGTCTGTTGTCGCAATAGACCGGACTTTTTATTCCGCTCGCCCATGTGAACGGCTCGTCGGGGCGAAAGAAAACCGCGCCTATGCTCAAAAGATCCTTAGCTATCAATCTTTGAATATCCTTCATAAATATATACCCTGCCTTTTCCTAAAAATTTTTACAACGTTACGGTAACGTTCTATGTCCTATAGTATACGAAGAAGCTCGGGTCAGGAAACAAATTCCTTCACGCACCGTTCGTACGCCGATACGGGATCTGCGGAAGCCGTTATCGGACGTCCCACCACAATGTAGTCGGATCCTATTCCTTTAGCCTCCGCCGGAGTCATTACCCGTTTCTGATCTCCTTTATCTCCGTCCGCAAAACGCACTCCCGGCGTTACCGTCACAAAGTCGTCGCCGCAAACAGAGTGGACCTTCTCCGCCTCAAGCGGCGAGCAAACGACCCCGTCAAGCCCGGACTCCCTTGCGTTGGACGCATAATGCATGACCACCCTATCTATAGGTTCTTTAATCATCAGATCCCGTTCCATAGTCTCCTGATCCGTAGAAGTAAGCTGAGTTACGGCGATGAGCATAGGACGGGTTCCATCATCGCGGGTTAATCCCTCTATAGCTGCCTCCATCATCGGACGAGCGCCCGCCGCGTGAAGATTTACCATATCTACGTCGAGCCGCGAAAGAACGCTCATAGCCTTCTTTACGGTATTTGGAATATCGTGGAGTTTAAGATCGAGGAATATCTTATGGCCTCTATTTTTTATTTCTCTAACTATTTCCGGCCCTTCCGCGTAAAAAAGCTCCATGCCTATTTTTACAAAAGGCTTTTTTCCTTCGAACTTATCGAGAAAAGCAAGAGTTTCTTCCTTAGAAGAAAAATCGCAGGCAATTATTACGTCGCGTCCCATCAGCGCGCCCCTCCTATTATACTTTTAAGCGAGTCTATTCCGTATTTATCCATTACGCGCGGCAAGTCTTCTATAATTTTCTTTGAAGCGTACGGATCGATAAGGTTTGCCGCGCCTACCTGTACCGCGGAAGCTCCTGCCAGCATCATTTCGACCACGTCTTCGGCCGAGCTTACTCCGCCGATACCGACCACGGGTATTCCCACCGCGGACGATACCTGATATACCATCCGAAGAGCCACGGGGTAAACCGCGGGGCCGGAATATCCGCCCATAACGTTCGCTATGATAGGCTTCTTAGTTTTTAGGCTGATTCTCATTCCTAACATAGTGTTTATCAGGCTGATTCCATCGGCTCCGGCCGCCTCGCACGCCTTGGCGATCGAAACGATATCTGTAACGTTAGGCGACAGTTTAACTATAATGGGCTTTGAGACGGCGGCCTTGACAGCCGCCGTTATTTCAGCGGCCGCAGCCGGATCTGTCCCGAAGCTCATTCCTCCGCCGTGCACGTTCGGACAGCTCACGTTAACCTCAAACCAGCCGATTTCGTCGCAGCAGTCGAGCTTTGAGCAAGTATATACGTATTCGTCAAGGGAAAATCCGCTTACGTTCGCCATGACCTTCTTGTGGAATACCTTTCTCATTTTCGGAAGCTCTTCAGAGAGAACCTTTTCTACTCCCGGATTTTGAAGTCCCACGGCGTTTATAAGGCCAGCCGTGCATTCCGCTATGCGCGGCGTAGGATTTCCGAATCTCGGTTCTTTCGTCGTTCCTTTAAAGGAAAAAGTTCCAAGAATATTGATATCGTAAAGCTCGGCGAATTCATAGCCGTATCCGAACGTTCCGCTGGCGGGAATCACCGGATTGTCAAGCTCGATTCCACACAGATCCACGGTCATTTTTCCCATATGATTTCCTCCCTTTTCATTACGGGACCTTCTCTGCAAATTCGTTTATTTCCAGCGATAGTTTTACAGGAACATCCCATACAGGCTCCGAATCCGCAGCCCATACGCTCTTCAAAGCTGTACTGGCCTCCGCTCGTCGCAGCTTTATCAATTGCGCGGAACATGGGCTCCGGACCGCAGGCGTAGAAATAAGTGTAATCCGCCCCGTCCATAGCGTCGGTGACAAAGCCTTTCACGCCGCGGCTTCCGTCAACGGTCGTCACCGTCGTAGTAACGCCTAGAGCAGAAATTTCTTTATCAAGGAACGCCTCGTCGGCACAGCCAAAGCCAAGAATCGCCGCCGGCTTTTTTCCTTCGGCCAAAAGTCGTTTTGCAAGGAGATATAGGGGAGGAACGCCTACGCCGCCGCCTATCAGCAAAGGTTGGTCGCCGGACGGAGCCGTATCGTATCCGTTGCCAAGTCCTATAAGAGCGTCTATAACCTCTCCGGGTTTCATTCCGCTCATTTTCTCCGTCCCCCCGCCCACGGTTTTGTATATAAGAGTTACTTTGTCTCCCTCCGCGTCGCAGACGGAAATAGGACGGCGGAGATAAAATCCGTCTAGCTTTAAATTTACGAACTGCCCGGGCGTCGTGATTGCTGAAATATCTCCCCGGAGAATCATTTTGTATACGTCCCGCGCAATTTTTACGTTTTCAATTATTTCAAGCAAGGCTTGTTTCACAGTTGCGACCATACCTTTCTTATCTTATTGTTTATGTGACTTCCCGCGCGGCGGGAGACAAATATTCAAATCAAGCGTCGATGGTGGATACTCCAAGGGTCGTCTCCTCAAGAACGTCGAGAAGCACTCTTACGGTATCCAACGCCGTGAACATAGTGATTCCGGATTCCGTCGCTAATGCGCGTATCATCGAACCGTCGGTATTTTTTCCGCTGTGGCCGATCTCGCTGGTGTTTATCACGTACGCTATGTGTCCCTGTCTGAGGGCCGTTTTTATTTCGTCGCTACCCTCTCCTATCTTCCTAAGAACTCTCGTGCGTATACCGTTGTCCTTGAGGAACGCGGCGGTTCCGGCGGTGGCCTCAATATTAAATCCGAGATTATAGAACCGGCGTATCAGAGGCAGCGCCTCTTCCTTGTCTCTATCCGCTATGGTAGCGAAAACCGTTCCGTAATTTTGAAGCCTCATGCCGGAAGCCTGAAGAGCTTTATACAGCGCCCTGTTCAGCTTATCGTCGTATCCGATCGCTTCTCCCGTAGATTTCATCTCTGGAGAAAGATAAGCGTCGAGTCCGCGTATTTTGCTGAACGAGAAAACCGGAGCTTTGGCATACCAACGATTTTTCTCTTCCGGATAAATATCGAATATTCCCTGCTCCTTCAAGGTTTTGCCCATTATCACCTCGGTCGCAATATCTGCGAGGCTGTATCCGGTAGCCTTTGAAAGGAAAGGAACGGTGCGAGAAGAGCGCGGGTTGACCTCGATAATATAAACGTTGTCGTTCTCGTCGACGATAAACTGAATGTTGTAAAGACCTACGATACCGATGCCTGCGCCGAGCTTTTTGGCGTAGCTTATAATAGTTCCTTTCACCTTATCTGAAACGCTGAAAGTCGGATATACGCTGATAGAGTCGCCAGAGTGAATACCAGTGCGCTCGACAAGCTCCATAATACCCGGAACAAACACGTCGCGTCCGTCGCATATCGCATCTACCTCAACTTCCTTGCCGCTGATGTATTTATCTACCAATACGGGCTTGTCCGCGTCGATTTCCACCGCTGTTTTCAGGTAATGGCGAAGACCGTCTTCATCGGCGACGATCTGCATAGCTCTGCCGCCGAGCACGAAGGACGGACGGACAAGCACGGGGTATCCGATCTCGGCCGCCGCTGCGACGCCCTCTTCAATATCTGTGACCGCGCGTCCTTTAGGCTGAGGAATATCGAGAGATGAAAGAAGCTTTTCAAACAAATCGCGATTCTCAGCCTTATCTATAGCGTCGCAATCCGTACCGATAATACGAACTCCTCTATCTGTAAGAGGACGAGCAAGATTTATCGCGGTCTGTCCGCCGAGAGACGCTATAACGCCCTCCGGCTGCTCAAACTCGATAATATTCATCACGTCCTCGGGAGTCAACGGCTCAAAATAAAGCTTATCGGAGGTTGTATAGTCTGTCGAAACAGTTTCGGGATTGTTGTTTATTATAATAGCTTCGTAACCGGACTCTTTTATAGTATTGACCGCGTGCACGGTAGAATAATCAAATTCTACGCCCTGACCTATACGAATCGGACCGGCTCCGAGAACGATAATTTTTTTCTTATCGGACAGACGCGACTTATTTTCTCCGACATATGAAGAGTAAAAGTAAGGTATATACGCGCCCGCATGAATAGTGTCGGCCATACGGTATACCGGCATAATCCCGTTTTTCTTACGGAGAGCAAAAACTTCCGTTTCTTTCATATTCCACGCGCGGGCTATATATGCGTCGGAGAATCCCATAATTTTCGCTCCGGAAAGCGCGCGTTCGTCTCCGGGCTTTTCCTTCACCATGGTCTCCATCTCGACAATGGAACGGAAAGCTTCGAGGAACAAGGGCGTTATCATAGTAACGCGGTACAGCTCGTCCACGGACGCGCCTCGGCGCAGCAGCTCCGTAACTGCGAATATTCCGTCGTCGCGGAACTCTGAAACATATGCTAACAGCTCTTCAGGGCTCATATCGTCGAACTTGGAAAGATGGAAATGATCTGCTCCGATTTCAAGGGAACGAACGGATTTCAGAAGGCACTCCGTCAGTGACGAACCTATACCCATAACCTCTCCCGTAGCCTTCATCTGAGTGCCAAGCTTGTTTGAAGCAGAAGCAAATTTATCAAATGGGAAGCGAGGAAGCTTCGCCACTACATAGTCGAGTTCCGGAGCCTTCGCGGCCGTAGCTCCGGCGACCGCAATTTCGTCGAGGGTAAGTCCTACCGCGATCTTTGCCGTAACCTTTGCTATAGGATACCCGCTCGCTTTGGACGCGAGGGCGGAAGAACGGGAAACGCGCGGGTTTACTTCGATAAGATAATATTCTGAAGACGTAGGGTTAAGGGCGAACTGAACGTTGCAACCACCCTCTATTTCAAGCGCTTCTATAAGGCGCACGGCGCTGTCGTTCAGCATTTTCATATCGTGCTCGTTAAGACTCATAATAGGAGCGACGACTATGGAGTCTCCCGTGTGTACTCCGACGGGATCGACGTTCTCCATGCCGCAGACGGTTATAATGTTGTTTTCTCCGTCGCGCATCATTTCAAACTCGATTTCTTTATATCCTTTCACGCTCTTTTCAATAAGAACCTGATGAACGGGAGACAGCTTGAAAGCGTTCATACCGATCTCGCATAGTTCATCGTCGTTTGAAGCGAAGCCTCCTCCCGTTCCTCCGAGCGTAAACGCGGGACGGAGCACAACCGGATATCCTATTTCAGCGGCCGCCTCTTTAGCCTCTTCCAGAGAATACGTTATGCGGGAAGGTATGGTCGGCTCTCCGATAGATTCGCAGAGCTCTTTGAACATTTCTCTGTCTTCCGCGCGCTCTATAGACTTGCCGTCCGTGCCGAGCAGTTCTACGCGGCACTCCTTAAGAACGCCTTTCTTTTCAAGCTGCATAGCAAGGTTGAGGCCCGTCTGTCCGCCTATGCCCGGAATTATAGCGTCCGGTCTTTCGTATCTTATGATCTTAGCCACGTACTCCAGAGTAAGCGGCTCCATGTATACCTTATCGGCCATAGAAGTATCGGTCATTATAGTCGCCGGATTGGAATTGCATAGCACTACTTCGTAGCCCTCTTCTCTCAGAGCGATACACGCCTGCGTGCCGGCATAGTCGAACTCCGCGGCCTGTCCGATGACGATAGGTCCGGAACCGATTATCATAATTTTCTTAAGATCTTTTCTCTTTGACATATTTGACTCCATTCTGCCGCTTTTGCGGAAATGTAAATATTAACTTTATTATTCTGCCGATTTATTTTGAAAAGCCTTTTTCGTACGCGATTTTTCCTCCCGCCACGGTAAGAAGGCACTCTCCGTATACCTCTCTCCCTTCAAACGGCGTTGATCTGCCGAGAGACAAAAAATTTTCAGGATCTATGAGATACGGACTCGATACGTCGAATACCGTAAAGCCGCAATCATCGCTAAGCCTGAAACGCTTCCTTGGATTAACGCACATAAGCTCGGCGAGCTTTTCAAGAGATACGACGCCCCTTCTGACAAGCTCCGTATATAATACCGGAAACGCGCATTCAAGTCCAACCACGCCCATAAGGCTGCCTTTAAGCCCGCGCGACTTTTCCTCTATGCTGTGAGGAGCGTGATCTGTAGCGATCATGTCCACAGTCCCGTCGCAAATCCCTTCAAGAAGAGCGTCCCTGTCCTTTTTGCTTCTTAGAGGGGGATTCATCTTAAATCGTCCGTTCTCTTTCAAATCTTCGTCGCACAGCGTCAAATAATGCGGTCCCGTCTCGCAGGTAACGTCGACGCCGGACTTTTTCGCCTGACGGATAATCTCCACCGACTCCGCCGCCGAAACATGGCATACGTGATAAGCGCAGCCCGCGTCCGCCGCTAAAGCGACGTCTCTCTCTATCTGTCTCCACTCGCTCTCCGAACAAATTCCGCTATGACCGTGAGCGCGCGCATCCTCGCCGTCGTGAATATATCCGCCTCTAAGAAGAGAATTAACTTCGCAGTGAGCGGCGACGATCTTTCCGAGGTTTTTTGCCCTTTCCATGGCGGCTCGCATAAGTCCGCCGTCCTGAACCCCTCTGCCGTCGTCGGAAAAAGCGCAAACGCTCGGAGCCATAGCCTCCATGTCCGACAGAGTTTCCCCCATCTCTCCTACAGTCAAAGCGCCGTAAGGATAAACGTCGACTAAAGCGTCCCTCCTGATAATTTCAAGCTGCTTTTCAAGATTTTCCGCGCCGTCGGGAACAGGGGACAAATTAGGCATCGAGCATACGGCGGTATACCCTCCTCGCGCCGCCGCCGCCGTGCCGGTGCGAATCGTTTCCTTATAAGAAAATCCCGGCTCCCGGAGGGGCGGATGCACGTCGGCAAAAACCGGGAAGCATATAATATTTT
>CATKFO010000041.1 GCA_949747515.1 uncultured Eubacteriales bacterium | reverse complement strand
TGATAGTCATTAAGCATATATGTTTCGGGCGTATTTCCCCATCTACTATTTTTCTTTCCATATAGTCTTAACCAACTTTTATTGTCATTTGTTGTTCCATATAAAAATTCTTCTTCTGCTGTCTGCATTTCTGTTGGACTTACCATTTGAGGCAAATTTAAGGACTTTTGAGCAGATATTCGGTGTATACTGATTTCCGGATTATTGTCATCAATCCATACACTCATTCTTGTTTTCCCTGATCCATTTGCTCCAATTAGAACTATTGACGACTTATTCTCTATATATTTCTCTTTCCCATCTAAATTCGGTATCCTTATTCTCATACTACTCCTTTTTGCTACAAATCCTATTAAGTAATTGGCAACACTTTTCAACACTTATAAACGACAATACAAACAAATATAAATACATCAGATAATCTCAAAAATCATCTGCCATATAAAATAAGTCATGCACCATCGTACTACTCGAACTCAATTATTATATATCAATAAACAATGTAATGATAGCACAACGCAGTTTACTTTTCAATACTAATTTCATAAAACATGTATCGGTCGCGGAGAGCTGACTTAGGGAAGCGAAAATTAAAGGGTAATTTTTATATTGTATCCCTCGGACGAGTTTATTTCAACTAGGACAAATCTTTTATGTTTATGATGAAAACGGCGGACCTCATTAAAAACGGCTTTCATCGTTTCCTCAGACAGACCCGTGCGCGAGCTTGTTATCCGGTCGCGGTCGGAGATGAAGCCATGTTTTTTCATGACGCGCACGGCTAACGATTCCGCCGCGCGGGAAAAAAGCATATGCGAGGGGAGAATGAGAAAAAGCCCAAGTTTAGAACCGCCTTTTTTTATCTTTAGTTTCAACGAGGGGTTCGCTCCTTTCTTAACTGCAACGTCGGGGCGTTTTCATTTCAAACGATCTCGATAATCACGGTATCCCCGTCGGAGGATTCTACCTCCACAAGTCGTCCTACCGCTCCGCGCTCGACCAGATTCATAATCTGCTTCCAGTCGACGCCTGATAAGTCTGCTTTTCCAAAATTTAATTTTACTCCGTCTCCGCCGTTTTCAAGTACGACTCTTGCCAGCGCCATCGGCAGGTTGACCTTAACCGTATCTTCATCGTCTTTTACAAGAATTCTAAGAACCATGTCGTCTATTGATTTGCGACGTTCAGCCGGAACCATAACGGCCGCGGGAGCCGTTTCGCCGCGCAGCAGGTCGTCGACGGTAACGTCGAACATATCGGCTATAGCAGTAAGAAGCATTATGTCTGGACATGAAGCGTCGTTTTCCCACTTTGAAATTGCCTGCGGAGTCACTCCGAGCCTCTCCGCCACATCATCTTGAGTATATCCTTTTCTTTTTCTTAGCACGGATAGTTTTTCACCGATAGTCATAATTTTACCTTTTCCTTTCACAATTTTTTTGTTCGACGCCCTTATCGAGATCTTAGGCTGAGATTATTATAACAAGAAAAAAGATATATCGCAAGCGAACATACGTTGATATTTATTAACTTCCGGTTGAGTAGGTTGTAAACGGTTAGTTGAATTAAACGGTTCAGAATAGATTCCCGGCGGCAATTCAAGATTTTTCCGTCTTTTTCCCAATTTGCCGAAAACTATTGACAGAACAGGCGTTTAGCGCTATAATAACGCCATGATAAGAACAAAAGTTCGGAACTTACGATATAAGAAAGGTGTGAACGTTAGATGATTTATCAGCCGTTCATTGAAAATGACAGCGAAGACGCCGCGGCGACAATATGCGCCGATTGCGGCCGGACAATTTATTCGGGAGAGCTTTCCTACTCTATTCTTGGGGAGCATGTATGCGCCGATTGCGTCTCGAGTTCCGGCCGCATAGCCGGCGACGATATATTGGAGGATATTGAATATCTGTCGGAAACGTATTATCCTCAATATAAAGAACATTTGTTTGATTTTGGCGAATCAAATTTTGAGGGAAGATAGACTAACGGAAAACTGACGAGGACATTGGAAAGCCGCGCGCAGCTGCTTCGCGGTTCAAAAATCGATTTGAGAAAGGATTATACGACCATGACGGAAAAAAGATGGATTGACGCGGCGAAGGAATCTCTTCGTACTCTTAAGTACAGAAGGCAGGCTGTTATTTCTATGAAACAAATGCTTGAGGCTGCGGACGATCCGGATATAAAAGAGCGGCTTCGTTTTACCGAATCTTCCGTAGAGGCTGCGAACCGCGCGCTGGAATCGCTGAGCGGCGATCAAGCGGAAGTTCTTCGCGATTTCTTTATTGAAAGAGAGCGCGGATATATGGACGCTATGCAACGCAAATACGGATGTGCTCAAAGCACTATTTACCGTATGAAAAACGACGCGCTTCGCGCATATTCTATGGCTATGTTCGGCTCGGACGAATGAAAAGAGAGAGTCGCGTATGATAGGATAAGACGGCGGAGGCTTAGAGGTGGAATTTAATATTACGAAAAAGCAGGCTCAGGTAGCTATGGACATGATTTTTGACGGAGGAGGCATGACCACGGGGCAGATTCTAGAGCGACACGGAGTTACGGCCAGAGAGTATTCTAAATGGCTTCGCGACGGCTCTTACGGAAGATATTTGCGCTATTTATCGGAGAGCGCGGCGGCGGGCGATCGTCCGCGCGTAATGAGAAAGCTTGCGGAGTTGTCGGCAGAAGGAGATACGAAAGCGATAAAAATGTTTCTCGACGCTCTCGTCGACGCTGAGGAAGACTCTGAAGTCGTAAGATTTCCCAGAGGAGACATAGAGGAGCTTAAGCGGGAAATCTGGGGTGATAACTCCGTATGAAAAGAAACGCGTCGGATGGATATGAGAGATATATTTTCGGAGACAAACATCGCGAATATCTGCGGAAGTGTATAAAATGTCGTATGAACGTTGCTGAGGGCGCGGTAAGAGCGGGTAAAACGGTGGATCATGTTTTTGCTTTCGCGACTTTACTCGATCGTTCTCCGGATAAAATTCATCTTGCTACGGGAGCGACTTCCGCGGGCGCGAAACTGAATTTAGGAGACTGCGGAGGATTTGGGCTGGAAGCGTATTTCTCCGGTCGATCAAAGTGGAGACGATACAAAGGAAACGATTGTCTTACGGTTCTAACCCCGGTTGGAGAGAGAATCGTAGTGTTTGCCGGAGGAAAAAACGCTGATTCATATAAAAGAATACGAGGAAATTCATATGGAATGTGGATCGCTACGGAGATAAATCTTCATCATGACAACATGATACGAGAGGCGTTTAACAGACAGCTCGCGGCGAAGGACAGGCGCGTGTTTTGGGATTTAAATCCGTCTCCGCCCGGCGCGCCTATATACAGAGATTATATTGATTTATACGCTCGTAAGTCGGCGGCAGGCGAGCTGCCTGAAAACTTTTATAATTACAGTCATTTTACAATATTTGATAACCCCTCCGTTTCAAAAAATATGCTGCGCGAGATAACGTCCCAGTATGACGAGGGCTCCGTATGGTACAGACGGGACATTCTCGGAGAACGGTGCGCCGCGGACGGCGCAGTATATCCCAGATTTTTACGCGAACGCGAAGAAATTATCAAAAAAAACGACTGGATAGGCGAGCGCGACGTCGCGTTTATAAACGTCGGCGTGGATTTTGGCGGCAACCGATCTAAGACTGCGCTTGTCGCCTGCGCGTTTCTTCGCAACGGCGGAGTTTGCATTGTTCTCGATTACGCTATAAACGGAGGAAAGGGCGACATAGACTCGGAGATGGTTAATTCTGAGGCGCGGATGTTTCTGGAAAGACTTCGAGAGTATTATCCGAGCGCGGAGACAAGGTACGTTTTCTGCGACAGCGAGGCTCAGTATCTTATAAACGGGCTGAGGCGTTATTTACGTAGCTGCGGGTCGACCGTCTTGGTAGAGGATTGCGCGAAAAAACGCATCAGAGACAGAATAGACTGCGTTAATTCTCTTATGGCCCGCGGGCGTTTTCATTTGCTTGAGAGATGCGAACTCGTTTCGAGAGGGCTTGGAGAAGCGGTGTGGGACGAAACTTCTGAGACTGACGCGAGGCTTGATAATTTTACTTCCGATATCGATATTTTAGACGCTATGGAGTATTCCTTTGAGCGATACATAGGAAAGCTTTTATAAATTCGAGATAAAAAGGAGAAAAGATGGATAGGGTTATACTTGATTATCTGGAAAAAAGTCTCGGTATTGCGCCGCCGCGCGGGTATTATTCAAAGATAGACGAGTGGAAAGCGTGGTGGCGCGGATTTTATAAACCGTTTCATGAATTTTCCGAGAGCGGAGCGGGAGGATATCCTATTAGGCGAGAGCTCTACCGCCTTAATATGGCTAAGAAAGTATGCGAAGACTGGGCGTCCCTGCTCCTTACGGAAAAAACGGGGGTTTACGCTTCAGATTTAGAAACGTCCAGATTTATAAGCGGCGAAGACGGAGCGCACGGCTTTCTTGAAGAGTCGTCATTCATGAGAAACGCGGCGAGGCTGACGGAAAAAGCGTTTGCGTTAGGATCAGGGGCCGCTATCGTTAGAGCCAGCGGCGTAAGATGCAAAAACGAGCGGCTGGTTCCTACTCCGACGGCTCGCGTTTCAGTAGACTTTGTAGACGCTTCTCACATAATTCCTATTACCGTGCGGCAGGGCATAATTACGGAAGCGGCTTTTATATCGGAAATACGAAAAAACGGCAGGGATTATGTATATATCGAACTGCACCGCCTTGAAGAGGACGGATACGTTGTAGAAAACGAGCTTTGTTCTCTGCAAAACGGAGAGTTAAGACCGGAGGCTGCGGACGGGTCGATGGCTGCAAAATTTCATACCGGCTGCGAAATTCCTTTGTTTTCTATCCTTACTCCTAACATCTCCAATAATATCGACGAGGGCTGCGGAATGGGAATGTCCGTATTTGCCGACGCGGTGGACTGCCTGAAGGGCGTTGATCTCGCGTTCAACAACTTCTGCAGAGATATTAAACTTGGAGGAAAGAAGGTATTTTTGAACCGCTCGCTTATTATGAGAGACGAAGCGGGAAACCGATATACTCCGGACGATGTGGCGCAGCAGCTTTTCGTTACGGTAGGAGACGGGGATTTAGCGGAAAACACACTAATATCGGAGCACAATCCGTCGCTTCGCACGGAGGAAAACGCGGCCGCGGTTCAGCGCCAGCTCGACTATCTGTCTTTTCGATGCGGACTCGGAACGAGAAGATACATTTTTTCCGGCGCGCAGGGAAAAGCGCAGCTTACGGCTACTCAATATACTGGAGAGCTTCAGGATATGATACAGAACACTGCGAAACACAGAATAAACGTAGACGAATTCATACGCGGCGCGATTCGAGGGGTTTTGTGGGCGGCGAGAGAAGTTCTTCTGCTTTCCGTGGACCCGGACTGCGAATTGTCCGTTACGTTTGACGACGGATATTTCAGCGACGCGGAAACCTTACGGGAGCGCGACAGACTCGAGGTGTCGTCCGGGTTAATGCTGCCGTACGAATATCGTATGAAATGGAAGGGCGAGAGCGAGGCGGACGCGAAGGCCAGATGCGCCGAGGCGAGGACTATTTTGTCCAAATAAGACGGGACGCGCCTTTCCGCCTATGGCGGAAGGGCTGAAAATATACTTTTAAGGAGGAATTGCTATGAACGACGACAAATGGATCTGCGACGTCTTCGGGGACGGCGCGATTACGGCAGATGAGTTCCGCGCCGCTCTCGCTTCCGGAGGCATAGAGCTGCGCGACGTATCCGACGGAGGATATGTTCCGGCGTCCCGTGAGAGGGAGCTTCTTGACGAAATATCGGCTGAAAGAGCGCGACATGAGGGAGAAATCGCCGCAGTGAGAGCAGAAAGCGCTCTCGTAGGAGAACTCGTTCGCCGGGGAGCGCATAACCCCGGAATGACCGCTAAAGCTATCGGTATAGGCGGGATGACGGGAAACTGCGAAAACGTTAATGCCGAAGCTGCGTCGAGAGTAGCCGAGCTGATGCGCTCCGATCCGTATTTATTCAAGGGAACGGGATCTGGTGAAGACGCGGTAGTGTCCACAGGCGCGAGTCACGGAGGCGCATCGTCGGATCCCGACTCTATGAGCGACGTGGAATATTACAGTCGTATGAAGCTTATCTGACGAACGCGATCCTTTATTTTATAAGCGAACGCGAGACAACGAATCAAGAAAGGAAAAAATGGCAAACAATTTTATTTCTGTTAAGCAGATAGCCAGGGAAACTCTACCGAGGCTTATCGACAATCTTGTATTTCCTAATCTGATATACAGGGACGAGGCCGAGGGAACGGCGGCGAAGAAGGGAGACGTAGTTTCCGTACGTCGTCCCGTTAAGCTTACGGCTACGAAATTTTCAGAGACGGAGGGCGTATCGGCGCAGGATATTACGGAAGAATGCGCGACGGTGAAGCTTGACAATATCGCGACGGTGGACACGGAAATATCGGCCCTTGAGGGAGCTTTGGATTTCGATTCAATGACGAGACTTTTCATAGAGCCTGCCGCCGCCGCGCTTGCGGAAAAAATCAACTCGGACGGGCTGTCCCTTTATAAAGACATTCCATATGTGGCGGGAGAACCCGGTAAAATTCCAGACTCTCTTTCAGATTTTGCGCAGGGAGCTTTTATGCTTGATACAAACCGCGTTCCTACCTCGGGCAGACGCGCGGTATGGAATCCTGCCGCTACCGCTCGGTTTAAGCAGATTCCGGCTCTCGTAAACGCGGAAAAATGCGGTTCTACTATGGCCCTTCGCAGCGGCTCTATCGGCGAGGTGTTCGGTATACAGAACTATATGACGCAAGCCGTGCGAAATCATACCGCGGGCTCTCTTGCCGCCGGAAGCGGCGGACTGAAAGTAGGAGAAGCGGTAACTAATTCCGATACGGTTAAAATAACGGGAACTTCTGTCGCCGGAAATTTGATAAAAGGCGACGTGCTTAAGATAGGGGTCAAAACGTACGCGGTAACCGAAGACTGCGAGGCGTCCGGCGGGTCCATCGTAGTTAAGATCAGTCCTGCTATTACCGCGTCGAAGGACGAGTCTGTTACGCTATACGGCTCTCATGCCGCCAATCTTATATTCCATCCGTCCGCGTTCGCGTTCGTTACAAGACCCCTTTCCACTCCCGCCGGGGTTGAAAGCTACGTTACGACATATAACGGCGTCTCGCTTCGAGTCGTCCGCGGATACGATATGAAATTCAAGAAAGAAATGATGTCTATGGACGTGCTCTATTCATTCGCTACTCTTTATCCGGAGCTCGCTTGCAGATATATGGGCTGATAGGGCGATAAAATGAGGTTTAGCTACGAATATTATGGAGACGCGTTTGGAGGTAAGCTTACTGAAGCTGAATTTGAAAGATTTTCTTCGGAAGCTCTCGACGTTCTAAGCGCGCTTACGGGGATCGATACCAGAAGAATTTCTGAGAACGGTTGTGAAACGATGTTTCGCGCTTTATGCCTTCAAACGGAATATCTTCACGATAACCTAAGCGAGCGCAGTTCCGTAAGGCGCGAATCTCTCGGCGACTGGTCTGTGACGTATGCGGACAACAAAAAAACGGACGGACGCGCGGACGTATGCGGAGTTCCGGTCGCTCCGTCCGTTATATCGGCTCTGACTGCGGGAGGTTATCTGACTAGATGGGTATGACGGCGTTTAAGGACAAAGTCGTGATTATATTCGGCAGAGAATACGGCGCTTGCGGATTTATTTCAGAAAATTCCGAGCCATGCGGTTCTCGTTCGTTTTATTTAAGAGAGCGGGAGGGATATTTTCTTGACGGCGTAAGGCTTGAAACACGCGTCGGCGAAGACGGCGGCGGAGGAATTCTTTATGTTCCCGTTTCTACCGTTAAGGTGTTTTTTAACGGCCGTCCCATTGAAACAGAATACGCGCTCGGCAATATTGGGCCCGGATGCTCTGTTTTTGATGAAAATATGACGTTAGGCATGAAGGCGATAAAGATTGAGAGATACCGCGGCGGAGCCGGACAAAATCTCGATCACTTAAAGCTTACGCTTGCGTAAAAAAAGCGGCATGTTCCATAAAAGGGGACATGCCGCGAGATAGGAATAAGAAGGGAGGCGGCCGATATGTGGGAAGACGACGGCCTGATAAATGAAATATACGGATATATCGGTCAATGCGAGTCGGCGGTATGCGCGGAACTTGACGAAAAATTTATAGGCGGTATAAAAGCCGAACCTATGGGCTCTTCAAGCTTTATTCGTGAATACGCGGACGGCAGCCATGTGGAGGCGGTTCCTATAAAAATAAGTCTCCGCGTTAAATCTTTGATTTCTCATGAATCAGTTGCGGCGATAAGCGCTCTTGAAAAAATATGCCGCGAATTAGAAAAACTTGCGTATGCCGGACGCATAAAAGGAATGGACGTAACTGAACGGCCGTTTAAAATTTCTGAGCGAGGGGGCGCGGCGGACTATGGAGTTAAAGTAACCTTTTACGCTATTTATTCGGGAGATATGGACTTGCTTCCTTTATGGTACTTAAACGCCGGTACGTCCGAATATCCTACATGGGAGCGTATTGGAGATGGATTTACGTTATTTGAACGGCGCAAAGAGGCTGAAACATACATAAGACGATATATTCATAGCGCAGAATATGTAGGAAGCGTCGTAGGATATCATGAGAAAATATTATATTCATTCGAGGCGTCCTCTACATGCGGAGCCGCAGAGCTGCTCAGAAATGCGGACGGGTATAAATTTATGGAAAAAAGAATCGAAGCTTTGGAGGTACTTCCCAAAATATACGGAGATAACTGCGCGAACGCAGGTTCCGGCGAGCGCGGGGCGATAAAACATACGTATATCGCGGCGTCAAAAGGAAGAGTTTATGAAAAAGGCGTCCTTATGTATACGGGGGAACTGTTAGGATTCGGCGGGCGTGCGGACGGAGTTTTTGACGTGGATAAGTTGAGGTTTCGTCCTATGGACCTGACAAGACAGGGGTGAATATGGACGTTGAAACAAGGATACTTTTTCTCGAGCGACGCATAGCCGCGTTAGAATCGGAGGCAAGTTCTTTTTCTGAGAGGAACAGATCGGACGAGGACGAAACTCCTTACGGACGCATCCGTCGTATCAGAAAACAGGGCGAGGAGATAACAAGGCCTTGATTTTTATTGAATTTTAAACTGTTTTTTGGCTAAACCATGCGGGTATATGTTTAATGATAGGAGAGACAATGTTATCGGGCGAATATAAAATATCTTTGGAATCGGAGAGAGCGATGCTTACTTTATCTCCGACTTCCTTGTGTAGAATTCTTGACGGCGGGGTCGAAGGTTTCGACTGTCCAGAACTGGCGGTCGACGTGAGATCCAGCGGCTTTTACGACGGAGGATACGCGGGAGAACGCAGGATTAAGCCGAGAAGTCTTGCCGTAATGTTTGAAGTTACGGATTTATCGCGGGAATCGGAGGTACGGGATTCGATACTTCGTCTGACAAATCCTCGGGTCGACTGCACGATAACCGTTACCGCACGGGGAAGAACAAGACGAATTAAGGCTATACCGTGCGGCTCTCCGGAATACGTTAGAAAAAATTTTACGTATCCTCCTTCGGTTAGGCTTTGTTTTATTGCGGAAGATCCGTTTTTTGAATCTGTGAACCCCACGAAAGTCATATTACCGAAGTCTGCTCCGGCTCTCACATTTCCTGCGAGCGGTATGATAGGAGCCGGAACGGTAACCGGAATTTCACGATCTTTGAACGGAGAGTACGTTATGAACGGCGGCGATGTGGAATGCGGCTTTACGGCTGTTCTTTACGCTTCTGGCGGAAGGGTTTTGCGGCCCGGCTTGGCTCTGGGGAATAGAATACTTAGGCTAAACAGCGATCTGGAATTCGGCGGCAGAGCGATATTCGATACCCGCAAAGGTATGAAATCGGCGCGCGCAGACGACGGAAACAACGCGGCGTACGACAGAAACAGCGAATTTTTTTCACTATATCCCGGTGAAAACGCTTTAAAGCTTATCGCCGTCAGCGGAGTAGAATATTTGTCGGCGGAAATAGAATTTAACGAAAAGTTTCTCGGAATATAGTTAATCTAAGGAGATCGATAAATGGAAATACACTTTCTCGACGAAACGTTCAATACGGCGTTGCAGCCGGTAGACGAAGTTGAGTCTATGGTGTGGACCCGCAGATATTTTGGATGCGGATCGTTTGAGGCAAAGCTGGCGCGAGGCGTTCCTTTTGACGGTAATCGAATAAAATATGTTTATAATCCGTTTGCGCGCGAGGCGGCGTTTATAGAACGAATTAAATATTCCGACGGATCTTTTACTATATCCGGACGTTCGCTCGAATCCCTGCTTGAACGACGGATTGTACTCGGTTCCGGAGTTATGACCGGCGACGCGGAGGACATCGCGCGGCATATGGTATCGGTAAACGCCATAAGTCTTCGTACTATTCCGGGATTGTTTCTGGAATCAAAAACTGGCGCTGGAGTAAACGGGACGATTCCATACGGATGGGAGCCTCTGTCCGATTGGCTTTACTCCTCTTTAAAGCCGTACGGTCTGTCGTATCGGATAAATTTATACGAAGCCGAGAGCAGACTTGGCTTTTCGGTTTTCAGCGGACTTGACAGAACTTTAGATCAACGTGAAAATGAAGTCGCCGTATTCTCTGACGAATTTGAAAATATCGCTTCTGTGGAATACGAGCGGAGCGACGCTGATTACAAAAACTCCGCGTACGTTCGGTCTGGAAACGGATTCGTGTATAATAGACGCGGCGGAGAGACGGGGATGGATCGGAGGGAAACGTTTGTTTCCGCCAGAGACGTTATTTATAACGAAGAAGAAGGAGACGACGCTTTCAAGGCTGAGCTTGACGCGAGAGGAGAAGCGGCCCTGAGATCCTACTCGCCCATTATATCTATAAGAGGAGAGATTACGTCCGGCGGAGGGCTTGTATATAGGCGCGACTATGATCTCGGGGATATTTGCGAGGTTAAGCTGAATAACGCCGGTATATTCGCTAAGGTAAGAATAACCTCGGTGGACGAAGTATATGAAAAAGGTTTGTTTAGAGCCGTTCCGTCTTTTGGAAACGAGGAAGTATGTCTTCGATCTTTCATTAGACGTGAAATTGGCAAAAATATATGAAGATCATGCGATATTTACGGAGGATGATAAGATGGCTATAATCGCAAGTGAAAAAATAGGCGGAGGCCCGTTTGATTCGTTAAACGTAGTGGAAGTTGTGAACGGTTTTCCCCGAGGAGACAGAGCGGTTGACGCCGCGTTTGTAGCGTCTATGATATCGTCGTTTATATCGGACGGCGTGTGTCCTGATCCTGAGGGACGTTTTTGCGTTACTCCCTCCGACGATCTTTCCGTCGCGGTGGACGTCGGCTGCGCGTGGGCGAGAGGATATATGATTACTTCGTCTGCTCCTGTTACATTTAGTCTTGAACCTGGACATACTTATACTATTTTTTTAAGACAAAATCTATCGGAAAGAAGCTGCTCGGTAATGGTTTACGCTGACGACAACGGATGGCTGCCCGTTAGAAGTCGCGCCGTGTTTGATTTGGTCTTGGCAAAAGTAACCGTACCGTCTGGAGCAGCGTCGATAAATCACGATATGATATCGGATGAGAGAAGTAATCCGGACGTATGCGGCTATGCGGCGTGTCGTTTGCCTTTGTCCGGTTCATAATGAGTCTCGAAAACAATCGTAACTCATCGGAGCTTGGACGCATAAAATATATTGAGGGAAAAAGCCGTTTTACTCGTTGGAAACACGGGCTATAATTCGCGGATGTATGGCGTTATAGTATTATATTACAGAAGCGCGGCGGACGTACTTCGCGCGTAATATTCACCTGCTGAACAGTCTATTCCGTTTAGCAGTAAAATGGATCCCTCAACCATTTTTGTCTGCTTCGCAAATTAAATAAATTCTGTAAATGTTAGCGCCGCCGCTGTTGCGGCGGATTGGAGATTAAAATGGCGAAAGTAATGATTGATCCGGGACACTCGGGAAGTTATTTTAACAGATCTCCCGCAGTTCCCGATTATTATGAATCAAATATGACGTGGACGCTTTCCCAAAAATTGCAGGCGGCGTTAAATCGTCGCGGCGTCGCGGCGTCTCTTACCCGTTTATCAAAGGATGAAGACCCGGAGCTTACGGAAAGAGGTCGTAGGGCTCGCGGCTGCGATCTTTTTCTATCTATTCATTCAAACGCGGCTGCAAGCGAGACCCCGTCCGCTCCGTGGATAATTCATTATACTCCAGACGACGGGACGTACGTTGACGAAGAATCGTCGATAGCGGGGCATTTGCTCGGCCCTGTAATTTCTGAAGTTATGAACTTGCCCGACCCGTATTACTATACTAAACGGGCTGATTTTGATAGGGACGGGAACGGAATACTTGACGACGAATGGTACGGAGTTCTTTTTGGAGCAAAAAGCGTGGGCGTGCCCGGAGTTATTTTGGAACACGGCTTTCATACGAATCCAAATTCGGCGCTCTGGCTTATGAACGAGGATAATCTTGACAGGCTTGCGGAGGCGGAAGCGGACGCTATCGCAGGCTACTTTGGTAAAGACGGAGGAGACGAGCCTATGACGGGGGCTGAAAAAAAAGAATTTGAAGCGATGAAACAAGAGCTTGCCGAACTGAAAAGTAAAGTGGACGACCACAACGATCAGATCGGCGTAAAATGGGCGTATATAGATAAAAATTTGCCCGAATGGGCCGCTTCTACGGTTAAGAAATTAGCGGACGCGGGATACTTGAAAGGAAACGGATCAAATTCGTTCGAGCTTTCTTATCTTATGCTTCGCATACTTGTGATACTTGACCGCGCCGGCGTCTTTGAAAAATAAACGTTTTGAATATCGAGTGAAACGGAGCTTTCTTGCAATAATGCGGGAGAGCTCCGTTTTATAACTTTTTGTTTTTCCTAAAAAGCATTGAAAAGAATCGTCTTGTATGATATACTTTCAATTAAAGTGATTTTTAAATTACGACGTTTCGAATTTATCCGTAGTATTTTGAAAATAAAAAACGGTCTGATTCGACGTGAAAAGAAGAATTTTGACTTACCGGCAATAGTAAACTTTTCAGCGTTTAGTCGTTCATATTACGTCTTTACGCCTTTTTGAAAGGTTCTGTTTATTCGAGCGGCCGTTATACCGCATAGCTAATTCAACATAAATAAAGGAGACTTTGATGTCCGTAAAAAAATGGCTTGTTTTGGCGCCGGCCGTAGTTTTGATTTTGACGACGGCGGCGTATGCGATAGCAAACGCGCTTATCGATCCATACGGCGTATTCGGCGATCCGATATTCGATTGGTATGGTTATAACGAAACGAATAATCCAGGCGTTGCAAAACTTGCATGGCTTGAAAGGCATCATGAAGAATTTGATTCATACGTTATCGGTTCTTCTTCAGCCTCTTCATATAACGTTGAGGAACTTAACGAATATCTTGACGCGAAATTCTATAATCTTTTCATATATAATCGCGATGCAAAGATTTATGGGGAGCTCGCGTCGTATATTCTTGAAAATTATGAAGTTAAGAACCTGATCCTTAGCATAGGAATAAGCGAGGCCGCCCGCTACGACGATGAAAGAAACGATCTTAGCGAACGTACGCACGCTTTAGCGTCAGGAGAGAATATATTAGCGTTCTATCTGAAATACGCTTTCATTCCTTTCAAAGAGTCGTGGAAGAAGTATCAAAATTATAAAAACGATACTGAACTGCCGCAGGATTTCGATATTTTCGACGAGTCGACCGGGCTCTACGACGATAGATTTCGCGACGTAGAAAAGATCGGCGATATGGATCGATATATGTCTGAGCATGGAGACGACTTTAATGTTGATTCCGGCGGAGGGGGACTGCCGTATATAGACGAATGCGTAAAAACGGTAGCCGATATACGAGATATGTGCGGCGAACGCGGCGTAAATCTTATCGTTATAAGCTCTCCGGAGTATTATGGAGAACGGTCGAAGTATAATGAAAGCGAGCTTAGACAGTATAAAACGGCGTTGGCGGAAGAGATAGATTTCTGGGATTTCAGCGCCGCGTATCCGTCGTATGACGAAAGATATTTTTATGACGCCGAGCATTTTAGAAACGCGGTAGGCTCGATGGTTTTGGCGGAAATATTTGAAAACGACGACGTGTGGAGACCTGATGATTTCGGCGCGTACGTAACGTCTGAAAACCGCGGCGACTATCTTGACGGTTTGTTTGACGAGAATGTAAAAGCGGACGTTTCACAATATACGATCGAGGTTCCTACGCTTATGTATCATCACTTCGACTCTCAGCCTAACGATTCTACCGCCGTTACTCCCGAACGTTTTGAAGAGCATATTCGAGCCCTTTCAGACGCGGGATATACCGCTGTGTCGACGGAGGAAATGATAAACTATGTGTATTGGGGAGGCGATCTTCCGGAAAAATCCGTATGCGTTACAATGGACGACGGTTATTTAAGTAATTACGAGACTGCGGCGCCTATTCTTGAGAAATACGGCATGAAGGGTACGGTTTTCGCTATCGGATCGTCGGTCGGCCACAAGGAATTTTACAAGGATACCGAATACAGATTGACCCCTCACTTTGGTTATGACGAGGCGAGGGAAATGGAGAAATCCGGAATATTAAGCGTCCAGTCGCATACTTACGATATGCATCAATGGGCTCCTTTTGAAACGGGAGATAAAATTAGAAAAGACGCGACTCCAATTGAAAGCGACGACGACGAATCGTACGCGAAAGCTCTTCTTGAAGATATAGAAAAATATGATTCCGAACGTAAGCGAGAGCTTGGAGAGGGATTTATCGCATTGTCGTATCCGGGCGGACGGTATACCGTTTATTCAGAATATTTAATTCATAAAGCGGGAATCAAGTTGACTTTTTCTTCGGATACCGACAGGAGAAACGTGCTTGTAAGAGGACTGCCGCAGAGCTTGTACGCGTTGTGCCGATATAATATTACGGAGAACATGACCGGCGAAGACGTTTTGGCTCTTCTTGAACGGTGATCCAATCGGAGGAAAATGTGAACAGGCTTATTATAAGAAGAATTTCGCTTATTGTTATTACGGTTATTTGGATGGGAGTGATATTTTCATTTTCGGCCGAGCCCGCGGAGGAGTCGACGAGCACGTCGGACGCGGTCGTTGATAAAATATGCTCGGTTGTTGTGAACGACTATAAATCGCTTGACGAAGCGTCTCGCAGGGAAACTATAGGAAATTATTCGTTACTTGTACGAAAATGCGCTCACTTTACTTCGTATCTTGTTTTGGGTATTCTTGTTTATTCGACTTTTATTGCGTTTGACGTCCGTGGTAAAAAGACTTTTCCATATAGCCTTGCAGCATGCGCTCTTTACGCCGTCAGCGACGAGGCGCATCAATATTTTGTTCCCGGACGCGCGTGCAGGCTGCTCGACGTTCTTATAGATTCGTCCGGCGCCGTCGTCGGAATAGGATTCGCCTGTCTTTTCCTACTTTTTATTGCGGGAAAATCTAAAGATAAGCGCGTAAGGAAAAGCTCGCGTGGAAAGGCAGAGAACATTTAAAAAATCAATAAAAATATTTTGCCGCATAACGGTGGAATGGAGATTTATATATGAACGATAAGATTAAAGACGGATTTAAAAATCCTCCGTCGGAGTACAGCGTGGCGCCGTTTTGGTCGTGGAACGAGACGATGACGGGCGAAGAGCTTGAATTTCAAATGAAAGATTTCAAGGCTCACGGTATTATGGGCGCGTTCGCGCATCCCCGTATCGGTATGACGACAGAATATCTGTCAGAGGAATATTTCAGGGCATGGCGCGATACCCTTGAGACGGCCCGCCGCGAGGGAATGAAACTGTACATTTACGACGAAAACGCGTGGCCGTCAGGCTCCGCCGGAGGAAAAGTCGCGGCTCTTGACGAATCCGTTATAGGATATCTCGCCAAATATCGCATTGTGGACGCCGCCGAACCGCTATTTACCGGGGAGGTAATATACGCCGGAGAGTATCTTGGAGACGGGAAGCCGCTCGGCATGGATCTGACCGCTTATCCTAAAGAAGAGTGGGGAACCCGTTTAAGCGGAAAGGTTATGGTCATATATTACTTCAAACCGGTCAGCAGCTCGTGGACAGGAGGATATCCGTATGTGGATCTTACTAATCCGCGGTCTACGGAGCTCTTCCTTCAAACAACGTACGAGGAGTATTACCGCAGGTTCGGAGACGATTTTGGAACTCTTATTCCGGCGTCGTTTTCGGACGAAGCTAACATTCATAGCGAAGGACTAAATACGATTCCTTTTACGGATCATGTATGCAAAAGATTTAAGGAACTGAACGGATACGACCTGAAACCTAATCTTCCGGCGGTTTTCAGAAACCTGGGAGGCGATTTCTCTCGTCCGGCGGAAAAGGTTCGTTACGATTATTACTATACTCTTCACGAAATGTGGATAGACAATTTTGTGAGACCTATGTCCGAGTGGTGCGACAAGCATAATATCGCGTGGACGGGTCACGACGTTGAGCACCAGTGGCCGATGCCCCACGGCGGAAGAATGGCGCCTTCAGAAATGACTACGTACGAGTTCCGTCAGTGGCCGGGGCTCGATCTGCTGCTCTGCGATCATCTTAAAACGGAGCCTTCAAATTTCGACAAGTTTGAAATGTATGAAATACGTTCCGCGGCGAACCAATTTGCAAAAAAGCGTACTCTCTGCGAGGCGTACGGAGCCGGCGGATATCATTCGACTATCGCGGATTACAAGCGGCTTGGAGATTATCTTCTCGTAGGCGGCATAAACTTGCTTGTGCCTCATCTGACCCTGTATTCATTAGCCGGGACGCGTAAAAGAGACTGCCCTCAGTCCTTTGATTATCGCCAGCCTTGGTGGGAAGAATACGCCGAATTTGCAAGATACTTCGCAAGAGAATCGTATTTGCTGTCTCAGGGTAAAATGGAGCAGAGAATTCTTCTTCTTAATCCGTCCACAACCGGATATCTTGTTCCGGCCGAAGAGGCGAAAGGCTGCGTGGATCACGGCACGGACGTCGGCTGCGTAAGCAATCCGGACATGAGCGATTTTCTTACCGCAGTAAACGTTCTTACCGACTGTCAATGGGATTTTGATTTGGGAGACGAGTTTTCTATGGAACGCCATGCGAAGATTGACGGCGAGTTTCTAACGGTAGGCGAGGAATCTTACTCAGTCGTAATAATTTCTAAGAACATGAAAAATATTCGTCGACCTATAGCGGAGCTCCTGCTTAAATATATCGCGGCCGGCGGTACTGTTCTTGCGACCGGCGGAGGCTTTGCCGAATACGTGGACGGCGAAAAAGGCGACGATATGTCGGAAGAGCTTACGAACGCGTTTACGATTATAGACGGGGCGGAGGCCTTGGACGCGGCCCTCGGCGGAAGGCTTGAACGGAGAGTCACGTCTTCTGTCGTTATCCCGGCGGGAGTGCAGCATATGCGCCGTTTGCTTCCCGACGGAAGAGTAGTTTATTTTATTGTAAACCATTCCATGGGAAAATTTGAGTCTGATATTACGGTCGACGGCGATAAAGCCGCCGTTTGGGATCCCTTTACAGGAGAATCAGAGCAGCTTTCCGTTAAATCGGAAAACGGCAAAATTACTTTCCGACTTAGCCTCGAAAGATGCGAGAGCTTAACGGTTATCGTCGGGGACTCTGCGGAACGAGAACACAGGTTTATTCCTGCGGAGCGCGAGGTAAGGCTGATTGAGTCCGGCATACGGGCCGAGAGGGACAACTCGTTTACGGTGGATCACGTAGCTCTCGAAATAGACGGAGAGACGCTGCCTTATAGATATTTCTTGGAAACGGCGGACGCGTTGTTCAGCCGCCGCGGATTTTATGAGAATCCGTGGAAGTGCGCTATACAAACCAACACGGATTACATGGACAAAAACGCCGATTATGAAGACGGCTCAGGCTTTAAAGCTCATTACCGCGTAATACTCGACGACGGTTTTGAACCTTCGAGGCTTACCGCGGCGGTGGAACGTCCCGATCTTGTGTCCGTAAGCGTTAACGGAGTTTTGGTAAAATCCTCGGGAGTCGATATTCTGGATACGGATTTCGGAGCATACGACTTTACCGGCCTTATGCGTCCGGGAGAAAACGATATTACTTTGTCGGCGGATAAATTCAACGTGCTTTGCGAACTTGAAGCAATTATACTCCGAGGAGATTTTTCAGTAAAGGTTAAGGACGGACGCTTTGTGCTTTCTGCTCCGGAGACGCCTCGGTATGGAACGTGGGATACCTTCGGCATGAGCTTTTATCCGTACGGAATGATATATTCTTACGTAGCGGATCTTGATAAGCGACCCGATAGAGCTATCATAAGTCTCGGCGAGCATAACGCTACGGTTGCGTCTGTAACCGTTAACGGCAGGTATGCAGGAGTTATCGGGCGCGACGAGAGCTACGGCGCGGATATATCGGAATATCTTACGTCGGGAGAAAATAAGATAGACGTTCGCCTTGCCGGCAGTTTCCGCAATATGTTCGGGCCGTACCTTGGATTTGATGAAACGATGCCGTACGATTGGAGCTTCTTCGAGCGCGGCCGCGAGGCTTCTCCCGAGGATTACGAACTGATAAAATACGGTATGGACTGCGCTCCGACGCTGAAAGTCAGCGAGTAAGTTTTAACTCTGCCGAACGTGCAAATGTAAATTTTGCACGTTCGGCGCTGGAATATGAAAAAACTTCTTTGAAAAATGAAGTATATATGATATAATAAACGCAGAAAAGCTTGCTTGGCAAGTCTTCGAGAACTCGTCGATATAGGGCGTTGCGTCGCGCCCGACTGCTTAGCGGAAAAATATATGCGAGCGAATATTGACGTAAATGCAGTGAAGAGCTGTCAAGAGGACTCGCAAGCCAATAAAGGGCCGAGGCCTCAAAGGGCGACGCTTATATAAAACTTAAATGTAAACAGAAAGGCGGACTCATCAAAAATGGGTAAAGGACAAAAAAATAAGAACGACAACACCAACGATATTTTTCAGAATGGCGGAAACACATATACCGCCGCGAAAAAAGAGGCTAACGGAACTCTAAAAAAGGTTGGCGCGTGGACGGCGACCATAGCCGTTTTTCTTTTTCTCGTAGGAATGACCGCATATCAATATTTGACTACTCACGGCTTTACCGAAAGGCGCACTGTTGTTCTGTCTACGGACAACTACGAAGTGACGGTTCCTGAAATGTCATATTTTTTTAACGTCGCTTACCAAAATATGTATTCTTACGCTTCATATTTAGGACTTGACACTACTAAGTCTTTGAAGTCTCAAGCATGCTCGTTGGATTCGAACGGCGGAAGCTGGTACGATTATCTTGCGAATAACGCTAAAACAACGGTAAGCGATATGCTGTCTTTGTGCGAAGCCGCGAAAGAAGCGGGAATCGAACTTGACGACGAAGACAGAAAGCAGATAGAAGAACAAATCGATTCTCTTGAATCTGCTGCAAAAACCGCGGGTTACAGCCCCAAAGAGTATATCAGGAACATGTACGGCAGATTTACTAAAGAAAAGGATATCCGCCGAGTGTTTGAGCTGACTGTTCTCGCGAATAAATATACGACTAAAGTAATGGACGACGCGGACATAAGCGACGATGTCCTTGAAAGCTATGCTAAGGAGAACGAGGACTCGCTTACAGTAGCCGATTACCTTTCATATACGTTTAATTACAAGGATCTTATGCCTGAATCCGAGACGGACGAGAATACCGACGGCTCTGATGAAGCTGCGGAGGACGAGACCGCCAAGGCGGACGCTATAGCTAAAATAGCGACTTATGCGGACGAGCTTAAATCTTGCGCCGACGCCGACGCGTTTAAAGATTATATATTAAAGTATTCTAAGGAAACCCGCGGACTTGAAGACGACGCTGCGGAATCGGCCGTTAATTCCTCTGTGAAGATCGCGGCGGCTAAGACTTCGGCCGGCGAGGACGAGCAGCTTAAGTGGATATATGAGGCAAAGGTCGGCGAAACAAACTCTTCCGTTAAAAACGACGGCGAAACGATTACCGTCGTAATGGTGACGAAAGCAGCAGGCAGAGATATCGCTCATCTAAAGAACGCGCGTCACATTCTTTTCTCAAGCGAAACATATTCCGACGACTCCAAGGTCAACGAAGTATACGATAAATGGGTAGCCGACGGAGCTAAAATAGAAGACTTCGAGGCTTTGGTAAAGGAGTATTCGGGAGACGAAGGCTCAGTTGAAAAAGGCGGACTTTACGAAAACATAAGCCGCGGGGATATGGTAGCTGAGTTTAACGACTGGATATTCGACGAATCAAGAAATCCCGGAGATCACGCTATAGTTAAGACTTCGTCTTACGGCTGGCACATTATGTATTTTGAAGGCGAAAGCGATCGTCTCGTATGGCAGAGCGCCGCTGAGAAAGCTTTGCAGGAAAAGGCTTTTGAAGAAGCAAAGGCGGCCGCCGTTGAAAAATACGCCGTAAGCGTAGACGAAAAAGGACTCGACATGATGGCGAGCTGAATCGGCATAAAGAACCGCGAGCTTATTGCCAGCGGTTCTTTTTTCTCTTGTTTTCCTGCGTTATTACAAATTAAAGGCTTCGCGGCGATTATTATGATAATAATGGAAAGAAAAGAAGATTAAAATAAAAATATGTGTTGACAAGCTCCCGCGTTATATATTATAATATAAGATGCCTATCTGCTGAGAAAGCATAATTTGTAATTATTGAATTTAATCGGAGGTGTTATCATGCTCAGAACATATCAGCCTAAAAAAAGACAGAGAAGCAAGGTTCACGGCTTCAGAAAGAGAATGGCTACCGCTGACGGAAGAAAAGTTCTCAAGAGAAGACGCGCTAAGGGCCGCGCTCGTTTGACTCATTAAGTAAGCGCGAACAACATAACCTCCGCCTGACGGAGGTTATTATACTATCGGGCAAAGGATCAAAAAAATGAAACTGTATCCAATAACCGAAAATCACTTATACCGCAAGGCGTACAGAACGGGGATTCGCGCGGGTTCGCGCTCGCTGTGCCTGTTTGTTTTGCGAGATAAGCGAGCCGGGCTTATAAAAAAGCAAAACCCAACCGGAGATTACATAAACCGAGTTGGAATTTCAGCCTCGAAAAAGATCGGAGGCGCCGTGCAGAGAAACAGAGCTAAGAGAGTCGTACGCGAGGCATACAGACAGATAGGCGCGGAAGAACGGCTCAAAATGAGAAATCTTGTTGTGATAGCTCTGCGAGAACCCGCTACGGTACTAAAAATGCAGGAAGTAAAAAGAGACCTGCGATACTGCATGAGAAAAGCCGGGCTTATTATTCCGAAGGAAGCCGATGAAAACTGAGAAGGAAAACGTTGAAAAGCGATTGTCGGATGGGCTGACGATTGCTCGGGTAATTCGCGCCGCGGTAAAGCTTCCGCGCAAAATTGTCGTTCTTCCTATAATATTTTACAGGAAATATCTTTCTCAAATGAAAGCGCGCTCTTCCTGTCGTTTTACCCCGACCTGTTCCGAATACGCTCTAATCGCTATAAGCGAACGGGGAGTATTCGCAGGCTGCTTCCTCGCTTTACGCAGGCTTCTTCGATGCCACCCGTGGAACGCCGGAGGCTACGACCCTGTTCCGCCTCGCAGGCGCGGTAAGACGTGGAAAAATGAAATAGAAAGGAACCCATGACATGAACATAATGGACATTTTATACGTGCCCATGGGGTATCTGATGCGTTTCGCATCATTTTTGACGCACAATAATTACTTGCTGGCTATTATGCTGTTTGCTCTGATTATGGAAATTATACTTTCTCCAATCCAGATAAAACAGCAGAAGACGCAGATCAAGCAGGCTAAACTTCAGCCCATGATCAACGTAATCACCAGAAAGTATGAAGGCAGAAAAGACAACGCGTCTATGCAAAAAAAACAGCAGGAAGTCATGGAGTTATATCAGAAGGAAGGCTTCAATCCTGCCGGCGGCTGCCTGCCGATGCTGATACAGCTCCCTATTATCTGGTGCCTTTACAAAGTCATAATTACGCCGCTTCGATATATCTGCGGTTTATCCGAAGGAGCGGTTTCCGAGATAATGACTCGCTTTAAGGATATGGGAGTCGAGGGCTTCAATAATCAGCAGTCCTTTGTAATCAGCTACTTTAATTCTAATCCGGACAAGCTCGCTCAGTTTAACGACATTGAAGGCGTAGAGGGAATGACTCTTCCTAATTATAATTTCTTTGGACTTGATCTCTCTCAAATGCCGTCCCTGAACGATTTCGGATGGTTGTGGCTTGTTCCATTGGCGGTATTCCTCGCCATGTTCGGATCTATGATAATTACGAAGAAATTTACATATCAGACTCAGGAAGCGATGGACGCGCAGAACGCCGTGTCTATGAAAATAATGAACTTCTCTATGCCGCTGTTGTCAGCGTTCATCTCGTTTTCCGTGCCGATTGCGGTTGCATTTTACTGGGTGTTCAGAAATATTCTTTCAGTAGTCGAACGTTTTATTATTTCAAAGATATATCCGATACCTCGACTCACTCCGGAAGAAATGAAAGCCGCCGAGAGGGAATATTTGGGTAAAAAGCCAAAGAAAGCTCAGAAGGATCCAGATCGTCCGGCCATAAGGAGTCTGCACAGAATTGACTTTGACGACGAGCCTCTGCCGCCGCCCACTCCCGACCGATTTGACAGAGAAGAAGAGAAAGAGCGGGCTGAAAAAACGAGCGTGGAAGAGTCTCGCGCGGATTCGGATTCCACCCAAGTTCCGATCGATAAAGCGCCTCTTAAAAACGACGATAAAAAAAACGTTAAAAAGAAGAAAAAATAATATTTATACGGCGTAAGCCGGAATACATTTAGGTATTAACAAGGAAAAGGCCATGAGCGAAATATATACAGTAAAAGGCAAAACCGTAGCCGAAGCTATGCGGAGCGCGGCCGAGCAGTACGGGGGCGACGGAAAAGAGCTTTCGTACGAAATAGTAAACAGAGAGAAAAGCGGAATTTTTGGATTCGGCAAACGCGACGCTGAAATACGCGTTACAGTGAGCGATAGCATTGACGCGGAGCTTTCAGATATAGTCAACGATTTTAAAAATTCTGGTCGTAGTTTATTTGTAAAGGGCGAGGACCCATCCGAGAATAACAGGGACGACGATCGCGCGAGCGCGCAGGATCGTCCTCGTCGCGAGGAACCGTCGGATAAGAAGTCTCGCGATGAAACTCGAGTTAAAGAAACGGATAAAAAGGAAACGCGAAAGCAGACCGACGCTAAGAAGAATTCTCCTCGTCCTAATCAGACAAAGCAGACGACTCAGGCTCCGAGAAAAGACGCGCGCAAGCCCGCGCCAAATTCTGCGGTTAACGTAAACGGACCCGCTCCGAAAAAAGTCGATCCGGTTGTCAAGGGCGATCCCCAAAAGGAAGAGGGCCCTGTAAAACTCCGCGATAAAAAAGAAACGAATCCTACGGTAAAGCAGACGACAAAACCGGCCGTTAAGGACGAACCGTCTCTGAAAACCGGAGTTTGCGAAGACGAGATGAATTTTGCAGTTTCCTTCGTCAACAAAATGATCGCCGGAATGAAGCTTGACGCGACGGCGGTTCCTGCGGTAGCTCCGGAGAACGTCGAATATATTCGTGAGGAAGGATCCGATATTTATCCATCGATTGATATTACGGGGGCCGATACCGGTATACTTATAGGTCATCACGGAGAAACTTTGGATTCAATCCAGTATCTTGTAAACCTTGCTCTTTTCAGGCGCGAAAATACGGCGCGCGGTCGCGAGCACATAAAGATTACGGTGGATATTGAAAATTATCGCGCAAAGAGAGAGGATACGCTCAGAGCTCTTGCGAGACGTATGGCTGCTCGCGCGGTCAAGTACAAGCGCAATATGTTCCTTGAACCGATGAATCCTTACGAAAGGCGTATTATTCACTCTGAATTACAGGATTTTGAAGGAGTTTCAACACATTCGGTAGGGTCCGACGTGAATAGAAAAATCGTAATCACGTACGAGGGAGGCGCGAGAGGGCAGCAAAACGGCAGGCGCAAAAACGGAGGAGCCACGGCTAAACAGCAGGATATTCAGGCTGCAAAGTCTGAGAGGACTCCGGCTGCCGACGTTCCTTCAGCCGATACTCTCGCCGAGCAGGATATTTCGGACGGAGAACTGACTACTGCGTCAAGAGTACCGCTTCCGACATTAGACGACTAGCTTTCATATACCATATAATAGGCAGATCTTTCTGTAAAAGCGAGTTTGTTTCGCTCTGTAAAACGGATCGACTGCCTATTTCTATAATATTTAACTTTAAGATGTAAAGGACGGATATTAAATATGACAGGAAATTTTGAATTTTTTAATCCTACAAGGATATACTTTGGAGAAAACTCAATATCTTATCTGGAAAACGAGCTGAAAAAATATGGCGAGAACGTAATGCTTACCTATGGCGGCGGCTCGATAAAAAGAAACGGCATATACGACAAGGTAATTGAAATACTGAAGTCCGCCGGAAAGAATATTGTAGAGGACCCGGGAGTTATGCCTAATCCGACTGTGGAAAAACTGACGGAAGGAAGCGCTGCAGCGAGAGAAAACAACGTAGATCTTATTCTTGCGGTCGGAGGCGGTTCTGTTTGCGACTATGCTAAGGCTGTTTCGATATCGGCGTATTGCGACGAAGACCCATGGGAAAGATATTTTGTTCGTATGGACGATGTGACGTGTAAGATTATTCCCGTCGGATGCGTCCTTACGATGGTCGGCACGGGATCTGAAATGAACGGAGGATCAGTAATTACAAACTATGAGCAAAAGCTGAAGATCGGCAGAGACTTTGATGAGAACGTGTTCCCGAAATTTTCAGTTCTCGATCCCGTATATACGTATTCTATACCGGAATACCAGATGAAAGCCGGAATATTTGATATAATGTCTCATATAATCGAGCAGTATTTTTCCGGTGACGACGATAATACGTCGGATTATATCAGCGAAGGTCTTCTTCGTTCGCTGATTCATTCTTCCCGAATAGCGGTGAAGAATCCAACGGATTACGAAGCGCGGAGCAACATTATGTGGACCGCGTCTTTGGCCCTCAATACGCTTGTCGCTAAGGGAAAGACGGCCGATTGGATGGTTCACATGATAGGGCAGTCCATAGGAGCGTTTACCGACGCTACGCACGGCATGACCTTATCCGCGGTTTCAATGGCCTATTATCGTATGATTTGTCCACATGGACTGGAGAAATTCAAGAGATACGCCGTAAACGTGTGGGACGTAGATCCGAGCGGAAAGACTGACGAAGAGATAGCGTTTGAAGGACTTGACAGTATGGAGGCGTACATGAATGAGATCGGACTCGTTATGCGTCTGAAAGAACTTGGAGTAACTGAGGACATGTTCGACGGTATCGCCGACGGTTCTTTCATTATGGACGGCGGTTATAAGACGCTGACCCATGAGGAAATTGTAGAAGTTCTTCGCAAGAGTATGTAAAACAGACGGAGAAGCGCGATTAGCATCAATCGTTAAATAGTAATAATACAAAATTCCCCGTATGCGTTATTTTTGCGCGTCAACGGGGAAATTTTATGTTATTCTTTTTTCTTCGCGTCCAAAGACGTCCGATCAGGTCGCCTCATTTGTTGTCGCGCAGCAATATTTCAATCATTTCAGCAACGGACGAAACGACTTGCTTCGCGTGAGTTTTTACTTCTTCGTTTGCCGATTCGACAGCAAATCCATAATATGCGTCGAGCATTCGTATATCGTTGTAATTATCGCCGACGGCGTAGCAGCGCTCTGCTGGGATTCCGCAATAATCGGCGACGGCTTTGATTCCGATAGCTTTGCTGACTTCCGCGTGGACGCAGTCGACAACGCAGTCGCTCGGATAGGCGGATATGCTTTCGCCGAAGTTTTTTTCAACGCTGCGGCTTCCGTTTACGCAGTCTGGGACGCTGTCGAATATCGCCGTATACTGAACGATCCGTTTTAGTTTTCTTATCCGCGAAGGAACGCCTGCCGGAAGGGAGTCTTGTTCGAAATCAAGGCGACCGCTCTTTTCAGCGCGGTTAAGCTCTTCGCTTCCGACGAATATTTCATGCCTTGGAGTCGAAACTACGATAGCCCTCATTCCGTCTTTTCTGGTAAGCCGCATGAGCGGGAGCAAAACAGAAGCGTCGAAAGAGCGGCAAAACGCTCGCTTTTCTCCAACCCAAGCCGCCGCACCGTTGTTGCATATGAGAAAGTCGAGCTCTACGGGAGTTTCCTCCAGAGCGGCGAGAATCGATTGTCTGTTTCTTCCCGTAACGATACCAAAAATGTTTCCGGCCTTGCGCCATTTTTCTGCGGCGGCTTTATTTTGAACGTATTTGCCTTCCGCGCGGAAAGTTCCGTCGTAATCGCTTGCAATAATTTTTTTCATTGATAAGTGTCTTTCTGTGTATCGCTTTCGATTATTTGTTTAGGGATTATTTTTCCGGATCAAGAAACTTCCAATAGGTTTTCATATAATCAATGCCGGACCATAACGTCATAACGGTCATGAACAGCATGGTAGCGTACGTCAGCGCGTGACCGTTTCTGAAAATATCCCAAGGCAGCAAAACCGGCTCCAGCAAGATCGTCATTATACATACCATCTGAGAAACGGTTTTAATTTTTCCAAGCCAGCTTGCCGCGATAACTACTCCGCTGTTTCCAGCCGCCACAAGACGAATAGACGTGACCGCCAGTTCTCGGAAGATGACGATAGCGGCCGCCCATACGAAGCAGTTTCTTAAATCGGAAAACGCGCTTTGCGTCAGGATACCAAGTAAAGCCGCGAATACGAGGAATTTATCTGCGAGAGGGTCCATAAATTTTCCGAAATCGGTAATTAGACCGTATTTACGGGCTATCTTTCCATCAATCATATCTGTTAAGGACGTAATCAGGAATATAGCGGCGGTTATAATTCGCATCGCTGTCGGAGAGCTTTGCCATAAAGGCAGAGGAGCGGCGAGCGACAACAGAAAAATCGGCACCATGCATATGCGAAGCAGGGTCAGTTTGTTTGGCAGATTCATCTTTGACACGGACGTAATCTCCTTTTGCATTATTTTTATTGAATGCTGTTGACTTTTATTTATTTTTGATGTAAGATATATGCGATATATAACGCATATAACACTGTGCTTCGGCGAACCGTTATATAACAGTCTCTCCGACGAGGTCAAAGTCCATTGAATCGGTTATACGCACGTCGATCATAGTTCCTTCGCCTACTGGGAATTCGGAGGTAAACCATACCTTGCCGTCGATGTCCGCGGCTTCCGCGTAAGTTCTTCCATAGTATGATTCGGACACGGGATCGAAGCCCTCGCAAAGCACATGTTCAATTTTGCCGACGCGGGATGCGGAAAAGCTCTCGCTGATAGGCAGCTCCGTCCGCATCAGAATATCGTATCTGTCCTGCGCAGTTTGCGGATCAATCTGATTTGGGAAATCATATGCCGGGGTGTCTTCTTCGCGGGAATAAGTAAACGCGCCGAAACGCTCGAATTTCGCTTCCTTGACAAACGAGCACAGCGCCGCGAAATCGTCTTCCGTTTCTCCGGGAAATCCGACGATAGCCGTAGAGCGAAGAACTATTCCTGGCACGCCTTCTCGAAGCTTTTTAACGGCGTTTCTTACGGTTTCTTCTCCTCCGTGCCTGTTCATGCCGCGGAGTATGTTTTCGCTTACGTGCTGGACCGGAATATCTATGTATTTGACGATTCGCTCGTTTACGCGCATTTCGGCTATAAGCTCGTCTGTTATTTTGTCCGGATAGCAGTACAGAAGGCGTATCCACGGTATATTCGTTTCAGCCGTTATGCGGCGAAGCAGCTCGGGAAGCTTATATTCTCCGTAAATATCTATGCCGTAGGCGGTGGTGTCCTGGGCGATGACGTTGAGCTCCTTAACGCCTATTCCGTCGAGCTCTTTGGCTTCAGAAACAATATCTTCCATAGCGCGGCTTCTCATCGCGCCGCGTATCGTTGGAATGGCGCAGTAAGTACATCTGTTTGAACATCCTTCGGCGATTTTTAGGTACGCCATATGATCGCCCGTGGTTATAACTCTGTCGCCTCCCATGGGACAAGCGTTCTTATCCTCGAAGCTTACGTATTTTTCGCTTTGTCCGCTGAGAACGCTGTCGATTGCTTCTACTATTTTATGAATGCTTCCGACTCCTACGGCCGCGTCGATTTCCGGTATTTCTTCAAGGAGAGATTCGCGGTATCGCTCGGCCATGCACCCGCAGACTACGATTCCCTTGAGCGAGCGATGTTCTTTAAGCCAAGCTATGTCTAGAATGTTGTCTATAGATTCTCTTTTTGCGCTTTCGATAAAAGCGCAGGTGTTCACGATAATTACGTCGGCTTCGGTTTCTTCCGGAGTTATCTCATATCCGGCGTCGGCGATATGATGAAGCATTACCTCAGTGTCGCACAGATTTTTTGAGCACCCCAGCGAGATAAATCCTATTTTATTTTTTTTCATCGGTGATTTATGCCTTTCTTTCACACATACGAATCTATTGTATCATATAAAGTCGTATTATGCAATAGTTTTAAGGGGACGACTCTATATAAGAAAATCCAGCGCCGGATTGTTTTGCATAGGCGAATTTGATAGAATGGATTTTAACGGCGGAGTCAAAATAAATATAACGACGAAGACGAAAATCTTATGTCGATCATAACAAAAAAACAAACTTTTAGGAGAATTAAAAATGGTACATTTAGTATATTGCGATAACGCGGGCAAGAAAGGCGAAAGAGTATTAGATAAAATTTTAGCTGGAACAAAGACAATGATCGCGCGTGGAGCGGCGGGAAGAAAAATTCCACATAGCAGAGTATTCGAAGGCGAGCGTCTTTATTTCATGGAAAAAGGGAGTTCTTCAATAACGGCGTACGCTATAGTAAAAAGCGTTCAAAATTATGTTAAACTGTCCGATGAAGAAATTACAAAAATTCTTGCGGATAATCAAAGCAAGCTAAACTTATCAGATAAGCAAAAAGAACGGTGGCATAAGAAATGTTTATGCTTGGTTGAATTTGAGAGCGTAGAGAAAATACCCCCGCTTGCATTTGAACGCCAGGGGAATATGGACGATTGGATGATAATAGAAAAAATTGAAGACGTCGTAGCAGGCACAAGCGTTCCTTATGATTATGAAAAATCAAGATTTTAGAGATTAAGACGACGCGGGGAAATTTGAAGTGAGCGTTATAAAAAAGCGAATGAAAGCATTTATTTTTGTAATTGCAGTCTTTATTTCTTGCGCTATTCTTACGATTATCGGCGTTATGCTTTATGGAAAATACCAAATAAGCAAAATACCGGAGTTAACTTTTGCCGAAGCTCTTGAATATACGACGAAGGATAACGCGGACGCGTTTATAACAGTCGGTATTGTTAAAGACGGACGAGCTTCCTACAAGACGTATGGAGAAAACGGTAAAGAGCTTCCGGCAGAACTTCATACGTACGAAATAGGCTCAGTTACAAAAACCTTTACGGCCGCATTGATAAACAAAGCGATAACCGAGGAAAAAATAAATATCGACGATAAGATAAGCGAATATTTGTCGCTTCCGGACGGCAACGAATATCCGACTATAAAAGAATTATTAACGCACTCTTCTGGATATAAGGGATACTATTTTGAACGTCCGATGATTTCCAATTTCTTTAAGAGAAGAAATGATTTTTACGGAATTACAAAAGAAATGGCGCTTGAAAAAGCCGGCGATTTGAGTATGGATAGGGCAAGCTACGATTTTACCTATTCTAACTATGGATACGCGGTTTTAGGCCTTGTGCTTGAGGCTGCGTACGACGCCGATTATGCGACGTTAGTAAATAGTTTCGCTCAAAACGAGCTGGGGTTGACCGATACGAAAATTTCCGATAAAAGGGGCGACTTGGGAGATTATTGGGATTGGGAAGTAAGCGACGCTTATTTGCCGGCGGGAGCTATAACATCAAATATATCCGATATGCTTTCCTACGCGCAAATGCAAATTGAAGACAACCGTTATTTTTCCGAATGTCACAGGAGCCTAAAAACAATAAACGCTTCTACGGAAGCTTATAAAACTATGGGTATAAATATGGACGAAATAGGGATGTCTTGGATTATTGATAAAGAAAACAGTATTATATGGCATAACGGCGGAACGGAAAATTATAACTGTTATATTGGCTTTAAACTTGAAACGAGAGATGCGGTTGTAGTTCTTTCAAACCTTGCGCCGAATTATCGAATTCCAGCTACTGTGCTGGGAGTAAAGCTATTGTTAGAATTAGAAAATTAAAAACACGCCCGAAATATAGCGTTATATTTGTTCCGGCAAAATTTTTTCAGAAGTTATACGACGGGAACGTCCGGCTAATTTAAAAATCTTATGGACTAGCGAATCTCGCGTAAATCCCCCCGATTGTCGAATTATGTTTGACATCGGGGGATTTTTGCACACTCGACAGCTCATTCTGAATCGTTAAATTTATGGCCTTTATTGACGCTGTTAAGCATGTTGAATATGTCGACTGAGAACTGAGCGGTATAAAAATAAATTATGTTGAGTAATAGTCAAATTTCCGATATAAGAAACGCATGCGAAATTATATATTATTACGCCTTTCACAGGGCGAATCGCCTGATTCTATTTATATATAACAAGATTTATGTTGATAGCGGTTGTCTATAATTACTAAAGAGAGTGAAAAAAATATCCAAAAATTCTATATTGATTATTTGACAAAAAAACGGAAATCTCTTGAAAATAAAGGAGAATATATGGTATAATATCGCTGTTTGATGTGCGATGAAGCGGGAGGTTGCCGCGCGTTCAGAACTGTCTGGAACGCAGCGGGGAATTTCCGCAGAGCAAGTCCGGAAATCGGACGCAGCGAATAGACGCATTGGTCGAGCTTTCGATCGTATCGGACCGGAGCCTGTCTTTATGGTAGGCGTCCGGATTGATTTATCGAGAAAAAGAAACGCCCGGGCGCGTGTTCGTCGCCTCATCTACAATAATTATTATAGGAGGCACGTAAAGTGGCAGCAAATGAAAAAATCAGAGTGAGACTCAGAAGCTACGAGCATTCTCTTGTCGACGCGGCGTCTGCGAAGATCGTAGATATCGCGAAGAGAAACGGAGCTGAAGTTGCGGGTCCTATTCCGCTCCCGACTCAGAAAGAGATCGTTACGATTCTTCGCGCCGTTCATAAGTATAAGGACAGCCGCGAGCAGTTCGAGCAGAGAACCCACAGAAGACTCATCGAGATCAAGAAACCTTCGCAGAAGGTCGTCGAGGCTCTTATGTCCGTCGAACTTCCCGCGGGCGTCGATATAGATCTCAAGCTGTGATTTTAGACGCGGCTCAGGCCGCGCGGCCGTCGCGTAACATGCGGCGGCGAGCCGTAGACACTCCGTACAGAGCGCGGGCGAGACGATCCTTCTCCGGATTGTCAAGCGGGCTTGATGGCGGCGAGGTCAAGTTGATTCCTTCCGGCGGCTCCGGGAGATATGGGAATCAACCAATAACCTTATTTTACAGGAGGAAATTACGATGAAAAAAGGAATCATCGGAAAGAAGCTGGGTATGACGCAGATCTTCGACGAAAACGGCGTTGTTATCCCGGTTACCGTTATCGAAGCGGGTCCCTGCCCGGTAACGCAGAAGAAAACCGTTGAAACCGACGGTTACGACGCTGTTCAGCTCTCCTTTGAAGACATTCGCGAAAAGCTTGTGAACAAGCCTATGGCGGGTCACTTCGCAAAGGCGGGCGTATCTGCTAAGCGTCATCTTAAGGAGTTCCGTCTCGAAGACGTCGGCTCTGTTAACGTAGGCGACGTGGTGGCCGCCGATACCTTCGCCGCAGGCGACAAGGTCGACATTACTGGCACCACGAAAGGCCGCGGATACACCGGCGCGGTTAAAAGATGGGGACACCACATTCTGAGAATGACGCACGGCACGGGTCCGATACACAGACAGGTCGGTTCTATGGGCGCGAACTCAACTCCTTCAAGAGTGTTCAAGAACAAGAAGATGGCCGGTCAGTATGGTAACGAGCAGGTTACCGTACTTAATCTCGAAGTTGTTAAGGTTGACGCTGAGAAAAATCTCATCGCGGTTAAGGGCGCAGTTCCCGGCTCCCGCGGCGGCGTAGTGTTCATCCGCAACAGCGTTAAAGCATAAGTCGGAAGGAGGAAGAGAAAATGCCAGAGATCAAAGTTGTAAATATGGCTGGCGGCGAGGTCGGTAAGATAAACCTTTCCGACGCTGTGTTCGCCGCGGACGTAAACGGCGCCGTCCTCCACGCGGCAGTTAAGAATTATCTTGGGAATCAGAGACAGGGCACTCAGTCTACTCTGACCAGAACCGAAGTTTCCGGCGGCGGAAGAAAGCCTTGGAGACAGAAGGGAACCGGACGCGCGAGACAAGGCTCTACCAGAAGCCCTCAGTGGACGCACGGCGGAGTCGCTCTCGGACCGAAGCCTCGCTCTTACAGAACGAAGCTTAACAAGAAGGTGCGTCGCATCGCTATGATCAGCGCGCTTTCGGCAAAGGTTCGCGACGACAGTATGATCGTTATTGACAACATCAAAACCGAGGAATTCAAGACAAAAATCATGGTGAACATGCTTGCGGCTGTCGGCGCGGGCAAGAAGGCTCTCGTCGTTCTTGCGGAGCCCGATGAAAAAGTATACCGCAGCCTAACCAATATTCCCGGCGTTAAGGTGGCTCTCAGCAATACGATCAATGTGTACGACATCCTGAACTGCGATACGCTCGTAACCGCTCAGGCTGCCGCACAGAAAATTGAGGAGGTGTATGCTGAATGAAATTCGCTCAGGATATAATCATTAAGCCTCTTATCACTGAGAAGTCGATGGACATGATCGCGGATAAGAAGTACGCTTTCAAGGTCGCTACGGACGCTACGAAGCCGGAGATCGCTCACGCGGTTGAAGAACTGTTCGGAGTTAAGGTCGCGGCCGTCAACACGATTAATATGAATGGCAAACCCAAGAGAGTTCGTTACGCGGAGGGCAAAACGGCAAAGTGGAAGAAAGCGATCGTCACGCTTTCGGCCGACTCCAAGACTATCGAATTCTTCGAGGGAATGAACTGAGAAGGGGGAGAGAATAAATGCCTACTATCAAGTATAAGCCGACTACTCCGGCGAGAAGACATATGTCCGCGCCCTCCTTCGAGGAAGTTACTAAGTTTACTCCCGAAAAGAGCCTTCTCGCTAAGAAAAAGAAGCACGCCGGCCGCAACAGCTACGGCCGCATCACCGTTCGTCATAAAGGCGGCGGAAACAGACAGAAATACCGTATTATCGACTTCAAGAGACTTGAAGAGGGTCCGAAGACCGTTATCGGCGTTGAATACGATCCGAACAGAACCGCTTACATCGCGCTTCTTAAGGATGAGGCGGGCAAGAAAAGCTACGTTATCGCTCCCGTTGGAGTTACTGACGGAGACGTTCTGTATTCCGGTCCCGACGCGGATATAAAGCCCGGCAACACACTGCCTCTCGCCAATATCCCCGTAGGTACCTTCATCTGCAATATCGAGCTTACTCCCGGCAAGGGCGCGCAGCTCGTTCGTTCGGCAGGCGTTCAGGCTCAGCTTATGGCTAAGGAAGGCGAGCTCGCTCAGGTAAGACTTCCTTCCGGCGAGGTTCGCTACATCAGAATCGACTGCAAAGCTACGATCGGTCAGATCAGCAACGTCGAGCACGATACCGTTAAAATCGGTAAAGCCGGTAGAAAACGTCACATGGGCATCCGTCCTACGGTTCGCGGTTCAGTCATGAACCCATGCGATCACCCGCACGGAGGAGGCGAAGGACGTTCTCCTATCGGTCGTCCGGGCCCAGTTACCCCGTGGGGTAAACCGGCTCTCGGTCTTAAGACGCGCAACAAGAAGGCAAGAACCGATAAGTTCATTGTCAAGCGCAGAAACAGTAAGTAAGGAAGGAGGCAACATAAATGAGCAGAAGTTTGAAAAAAGCGCCCTATGTGGAAGAAAAACTCTACGCGAGAATTTGTGCCATGAACGAAAAGGGCGAAAAGAAGGTGCTCAAGACATGGTCAAGAGCCTCTACCATTTTCCCCGAATTCGTCGGACACACCATAGCCGTTCACGACGGCCGCAAGCATATTCCGGTCTACGTTACCGAGGATATGGTCGGCCACAAGCTCGGGGAATTCGCTCCGACGAGAACCTTTAAGGGTCACGCCGGTTCCAAGACTTCCAATAACGGTAAATAATGCGAAAGGGAGGATGAAAGATAATGGAAGCAAGATCAACACAAAAGCATATCCGCATCTCCCCTCGCAAGGTGAGCATTGTTCTCGACCTCATCAGAGGTAAAGACTACGCCGCCGCCTGCGGAATTCTCAAGACAACCCCTAAGGCTGCTTGCGAGCATATACTCAAGCTCCTTAATAAGGTGGCTGCCGATGCGGAACACAATTACAGCATGAACGCTGACAACCTTATGGTCTCCGAGTGCTTCGTTTGCCCCGGTATGACCCTGAAAAGAATGATGCCTCGCGGAAAAGGCTCCGCGGACAGAATTCTTAAGAGAACCAGCCATATCACAATAGCACTGAAAGAAAAAGAATGAGGAGGTAGTCGATAATGGGACAGAAAGTTAATCCGCACGGACTCAGAGTCGGTGTAATTAAGAACTGGGATTCCAGATGGTACGCTTCCGATGAGAAGTTCGGCGATATCCTCGTATCCGACCATAAGATTAGAGTATTTCTTAAGAAAAAACTCTTTCTTGCCGGAGTTCCGAAGATCGAGATCGAGCGCGATAATACCGGACGCGTTCGCGTGTTTATTCACTGCGCGAAGCCGGGTATAGTTATCGGACGCGGCGGTTCCGAAATAGACGGGCTGAAGGCCGAGCTGGAAGCTATGGTCGGCGCTCCCGTTTCCGTAAACGTTATCGAAGTAAAGCCCGTTGAAATGGACGCTCAGCTCGTCGCGGAAAGCATAGCCGCTCAGCTTGAGAGACGTATCGGTTTCCGCCGCGCTATGAAGCAGGCTATCGGACGTACCATGAGACTTGGCGCTAAGGGTATCAAGATCGCCGTAAGCGGTCGTCTCGGCGGCGCTGAAATCGCTCGTACGGAGCATTATCACGAAGGCACTATTCCGCTGCAGACAATCCGCGCGGATATTGATTACGGTTTCTGGGAAGCCAACACCACCTATGGTAAGATCGGCGTTAAGGTTTGGATCTACAAGGGCGAGGTTCTCTCCGAAGTAGCGCGCACCGGAAACGACGACAGACGCCGTAATAACAGAAAGCAGGACAACAGAGGCCAGAGACGCGATCGCAGAGACGGCGGACGTCGCGAGGGCGGACGCGGCTTCGGACGCAGAGACGGCGGACGCGACGGAGACAGAAACGCGTCGCAGAACGCGAGAGCTCCCCGCGCGCCTAGACGCGAGGCTCCGAAAGCAAATACAACAGAAGGAGGCGCACGCTGATGTTAATGCCTAAGAGAGTAAAATACAGACGCGTACAGAGGGGTCGCCTCAAGGGTAAAGCTGTACGCGGCAACAAAGTAACGTATGGAAATTACGGACTTGTGGCTCTCGAACCGGCTTGGATCACATCCAACCAGATCGAGGCGGCACGTATCGCTATGACCCGTTACATCCGCCGCGGCGGTCAGGTCTGGATCAAGATATTCCCTGACAAGCCGATCACTGAAAAACCGGCTGAAACCCGAATGGGTTCCGGTAAAGGTTCGCCCGAATATTGGGTGGCGGTCGTAAAACCGGGCAGAGTGCTCTTTGAAATGGACGGCGTTTCCGAGGAGCTGGCGCGAGAGGCTATGCGTCTTGCAATGCATAAGCTTCCCATCAAGTGCCGCTTCGTAACGAAAGAACAGCTCGATAAAGAAGTGGAGGGATAAGCTGTGAAGGCAACAGAACTCAGAAATAAAACCGGCGACGAGCTCGAAGCAATGTTGAAGGATCTCAAAACAGAACTTTTTAACCTCCGTTTCCAGCTCGCTATCAACCAGCTTGAGAACCCCCACAAGATCACCGAGACCAAGAAAGAGATCGCCCGCGTGATGACCGTCATCACTGAAAAAAAGGCGTGAAGGGGGACTGAATGATGGAAAACATTGAACGCAACCTGAGAAAAACCAGAATCGGCAAGGTCGTCAGCAATAAGATGGAAAAGACCGTCGTCGTCGCTATCGAGGACAACGTTAAGCACCCCGATTACGGTAAAATCATCAAGCGTACCGCTAAGATACACGCTCATGACGAGAACAACGAATGCTCTATCGGAGATAAGATCGAGGTTATGGAAACAAGACCGCTTTCTAAGACCAAGAGATGGCGCCTTGTAAGAATCGTCGAAAAGGTTAAATAATTCCGCCCGCATCAGCTTTCATATAAATATGGAAGCTAGGGCTCTCTGAAAGGCCACGTCAAAGAACGTGCCACTTAAATCCAAAGGGAGGAAAACTGCAGTGATTCAACAGCAATCATTAATGAAGGTTGCCGACAACACGGGCGCGAAAGAACTTATGTGCATTCGCGTGCTGGGCGGCACCGGCAGACGCTACGGCAACATCGGCGATGTTGTAGTATGCGCCGTTAAAAAGGCGGCGCCGGGCGGCGTAGTCAAAAAAGGCGATGTTGTTAAGGCTGTTATCGTCAGAAGCGTTAAGGGTCTCCGCCGCGCGGACGGATCCTACATTAAATTCGACGAAAACGCAGCCGTTATTATCAACGAAGACAAAAACCCCAAGGGAACCCGTATATTCGGTCCCGTGGCGCGCGAGCTCCGCGAGCACGAATATACAAAGATCCTCTCCCTTGCACCGGAAGTACTGTGAGGAGGAGTAAAGAATGAATAAACTTCACGTAAAAACCAACGACACCGTTATCGTTGTTTCCGGCGACGACAAGGGCAAGATCGGTAAGGTCCTTGAAGTATCCGCTAAAGAAGGCAAGGTTATCGTCGCAGGCGTAAATAAAGTTAAAAAGCACGTCAAACCCCGTCCTCCGCAGGAAAACGGCGGTATAGTCGAGGTCGAGGGCGCTATGTACGCGTCTAAGGTTCAGCTTTACTGCGAGACATGCGCTAAAAAGGGCAGCGGAGCAACCCGTCCTTCCTATAAAATCGAGGACGGCAAGAAAACACGCGTTTGCGCTAAGTGCGGCGCGGAACTTTGATGAGGAGGAAGCATACAAATGGCAAGAGTTGCAGAAATGTATAAGGCTCAGGTCGCTCCCGCTCTCATGAAGAAGTTCGAGTACAAGAGCCCCATGCAGATCCCAAAGCTTGATAAAATCGTTATCAACGTAGGCGCGGGAGACGCTAAAGAAAACACAAAGGTCATCGACGCTATCATTGACGACCTTTCTCAAATCACCGGTCAGAAGGCTGTTCCGACCTTCGCAAAGAAATCCGTCGCAAACTTCAAGCTTCGTCAGGGCATGAAGATCGGAGCGAAAGTCACCCTCCGCGGCGAGCGCATGTACGAGTTTGTAGACAGACTCTTCAACTTCGCTCTTCCCCGCGTCCGCGACTTTAAGGGAATCAATCCCGACGCTTTCGACGGCAGAGGCAACTATGCTCTCGGCCTGAAGGAACAGCTTATTTTCCCCGAGATCGATTACGAAAAGGTCGACAAGATACGCGGTATGGATATCTGTTTCGTTACCACGGCTAAGACGGATGAAGAAGCAAAAGAACTGCTGACCCTTTTGGGCGCTCCTTTTGCAAAGTAATTTAGGGGGATACGATAATGGCTAAGAAAGCAATGATCAATAAGCAGCAAAGGCCGCAGAAGTATTCCACTAGAGAATACAACCGCTGCAAGATCTGCGGCAGACCTCACGCTTACCTCCGTAAATACGGAATTTGCCGTATCTGCTTCAGAGAGCTTGCCTACAAAGGCGAGATCCCCGGAGTAAGAAAGGCTTCCTGGTAAGCGGAAAATACGGCTTATTCCGTGTAATACGGATTTGCGTATATATCGTCGCGCAAACGGCGTCCGACGGCGCAGCCAAAGGATACCGATATGCGGCGCGGTTCCGCATCGGCAGGAAACGGAAGCTTCCGTTTAACCGCTGATGAGCGGCCGGCGAAGAAATTTACCGGCAGCAAGAAAATATACTTGCATGACAGGAGGAAAAAACAATGCAGATTTCAGACGTTATTGCGGATATGCTCACAAGAATCCGCAACGCAAATAACGCTAAGCACGAAACCGTTGATATTCCCGCTTCAAATATGAAGAAGGCTATCGCCGATATTCTTAAAGAAGAAGGCTATATCAAAGGCGTGCAGATTATCGAGGACGGTAAACAGGGCGTAATCAGAGTTACTCTGAAGTATGAAGCGGGCAAGCAGAAGGTTATTCACGGCCTTCGCCGCGTTTCAAAGCCCGGTCTTCGTATCTATTCGAATTGCGAGGACATGCCTAAGGTTATGAACGGCCTCGGTATTGCGATCGTATCCACATCCAAGGGCATTATGACCGACAAGCGTGCAAGACGCGAGAATGTCGGCGGCGAGATCCTCGCCTTTGTCTGGTAAGGAAGGGAGGACTCGATATGTCAAGAATTGGTAGAGCTCCTATCACGGTGCCGGCTGGCGTTACCGTTGATGTGGCTGAAAACAACCTCGTTACAGTTAAAGGCGCTAAGGGCGCGCTTACTTTCGACGCTCCCTCGGCTATGACCGTAGCGGTCGACGGAACTACCGTTACCGTTACCCGTCCAAACGACGAGAAAAACAACCGTTCTCTTCACGGTATGACGCGCACTATCATAAACAATATGATCATAGGCGTGTCGGAGGGATATTCTAAAAAGCTCGAGATCGTAGGCGTCGGTTACAGGGTAGCTAAAGAGGGCAAGAAACTCGTTCTTAACCTTGGACACTCTCACCCGATATATTTTGAAGAGGACGAGAAGGTAACATTCGACGTTCCCGATTCAAATACTATTATCGTTAAGAGCTACGACAAGCAGGCTTGCGGTCAGATCGCGGCGGAAATCCGGTCCAAAAGACCGCCTGAACCGTACCTCGGAAAAGGCGTTAAATATGCCGACGAGCGTATTCGCCGTAAATCCGGCAAGGCCGGTAAATAATGAAAGGAGACGTGTGAAATGGTATCTAAGAAGGATAAAAACGTTCAGCGCGTTAAAAGACACGCTCGTGTCCGCGCTAAAATTTCCGGAACAACCGAGCGTCCCCGTCTCGACGTTTACCGTTCTAACGCTCACATCTACGCTCAGATCATCGACGATGTAAAGGGAGTAACCCTTTGCTCTGCGTCTTCGACTGAAAAGGGATTTGAGGGAATCGGAAGCAATAAGGCGGCCGCCAAGCAGGTTGGCGCAAAAATTGCGGAACGCGCGGCGGCAAAAGGAATCACCGAGGTTGTCTTTGACCGCGGCGGTTATGTATATCACGGACGTGTATCGGAGCTGGCTGAAGGCGCTCGCGAAGCAGGACTGAAGTTCTGATCTCACGGCGTCGCCGGACATCCGGTTTGTACACTGTTTAATCAAACGTTAAACATTCAATTAGGAGAAATACAATGGTTAGAAATTTCGACCCCAACGAGCTTGACCTCAAAGAAAAGCTTGTTGTTGTGAACCGTGTTTCCAAAACCGTAAAAGGCGGACGTATCGCTCGCTTCGCGGCGCTGATGGTCGTTGGAGACGAAAACGGACACGTAGGCTACGGTCTTGGTAAGGCCGCCGAGGTTCCGGAAGCAATCCGTAAGGGAATCGAGGACGCTAAGAAGAATATGATAGAAGTATCTATGAGAGATACGACGATTCCTCATCAGGTCCTCGGTCAGTTCGGAGCAGGTTCCGTTCTGCTGAAACCGGCTGCAAAAGGTACTGGAATCATCGCTGGTAAGACCGTGCGCGTAGTGCTTGAGCTTGCCGGCATCAAGAATATCAGAAGCAAGTGCCTCCGTTCCAACAATCCTATCAACGTGGTTAAGGCTACGTTTGAAGGACTTAAGTCCCTCCGTACCGCGGAGCAGGTTGCAAAGACCCGCGGAATTTCCGCCGAGCAGCTTAAAGGCTGAGGAGGTACATGATGGAAAAGGTAAAAATTACTCTTACAAAGAGTCTTATATCGTCTAAGCCCAATCAGCGCGCAACAGCCGCTTCTCTCGGACTGAGAAAGATCGGCGACAGCATCGTTCACGACGCCGGTCCCGTGCTCGACGGCAAGGTAAAGGTGCTTCGTCACCTTGTAACTGTGGAGAAGGCGTAAGCCCCTCCTTAAAACAATCCACATCTTAATAAGGAGGATCAAAAGTAATGAAGCTCCATGAACTTTCACCGGCTCCCGGTTCAGCTAAACAGGTTTGGCGCCGCGGCAGAGGTCCCGGATCAGGCAACGGCAAGACCGCCGGTAAGGGACACAAGGGTCAGAACGCCAGAAGCGGCGGCGGAGTACGTCCCGGATTTGAGGGCGGTCAGCTTCCGCTGTACAGAAAGCTTCCTAAAAGAGGCTTCAATAACATGTTCGCTAAGAACTATGCTATTGTAAACGTCGACGCTCTGAATAAGTTCGACGACGGCTCCGTTGTGGATCTCGATGCTCTTATGGCAGCGAAGATCGTACGGAAGCCCCTTGACGGACTCAAAGTGCTCGGCAATGGCGAGATTACTAAGAAAATCACCGTTAAGGCAGCTATCTTCTCGTCGACTGCAAAAGAGAAGATTGAAGCGGCAGGCGGAGTAGCCGAGGTGATTTAAATGTTTGAGACAATCAGAAATGCATGGAAAATCGCCGATTTAAAGAAGAAGCTCATTTATACGATGATCGTCGTTCTTCTTTACAGAGTCGGCACCGCGCTTCCGATCCCGTACATGGATTCAGGTATGCTCGGACAGCTGTACACATACACCAACGGTTCTATCCTTGGTTATCTGAACATTCTTTCCGGCGGCGCCCTATCCAATGCAACCCTCTTTGCACTCGGCATTCAGCCGTATATTACGGCGTCAATCGTTATGCAGCTCCTCTGCGTGGCTATTCCTCATTTGGAGAGACTCTCCAAAGAAGGCGAAGAAGGCAAAAAGAAGATCAATCAGTACACCAGATACGTCACCGTGGCCCTCGGCCTCCTTACGGCGTTCGGTTACTACAGACTTCTTCTTGCTAACAATGTTGTCAGCGACAGAAGCGCTTTTGCGGCGGTAGTTATTATCGCATGCTACTGCGCCGGTTCAGCGCTTGTAATGTGGCTGTCTGAAAAGATCAATGAGAACGGTATCGGAAACGGTATCTCCATCATTCTTTTCGCCAACATTATCTCCCGCGGCCCCTCGATAGTTTCAACCCTGTGGGCTTACTGCTCCGGAAACGGCACGTATCAGAAGGCCGACGGATCAACAGGCAATATCGCTCAGTGGGTAGGTATAATTATCGCTGTTGTCGGAGTTATCGTCGCCGTCGCAATGATCGGATTCATTGTTTGGATGACGAACAGCGAAAGAAAGCTCCCGGTACAATATGCGAAAAAGGTAGTCGGCCGTAAGATGTACGGCGGACAGAGCTCGTCTCTTCCTATCAAAGTCAATATGACCGGCGTTATGCCTATTATCTTTGCAAACTCAATTATCACTATTCCCGCTACGATCGCTCTATTCGTTCAGCCTAAGAAAGGCGGCGTTTGGGACTTTATAGTGAATAAAATGTTCAGCAGCGACAGCGTTTTCTACGCGGTTCTGACATTTGTAATGATCATCGCGTTTGCATATTTCTACATTGCGATTTCGTTTAATCCCGTCGAGGTAGCGAACAACATAAAATCACAAGGCGGATTTATTCCCGGTATAAGACCCGGTCGTCCGACCTCGGATTACATCTCAAAGGTGCTTTCCAAGGTCACCCTTATCGGAGCGATCCTGCTGTCCGTCGTCGCTATCCTTCCCCTTATCGCTAATATTGTCGCGGGCGGAGCTCTTGCGGGCATAGCGTTCGGCGGCTCGTCTATTATCATCGTCGTCGGCGTGGTTCTTGAAACTATTCGCGAGATCGAGGCTCAGATGACTATGAGGCACTATAAGGGATTTCTTGAATAATTAAGGAAGGCATGAGAATTATGCAGAGAAAAATCAACCTGATACTGCTTGGCGCCCCTGGGGCAGGCAAAGGAACGCAGGCTGAAATTATTTCAGAAAAATTCAGTATCCCCGCTATTTCCACGGGAGCTATTATCAGAGACGCTATAGCTTCCGGATCAGAAATGGGAAATCGGGTTAAGAGTTATACTGAAAAAGGCGAGCTTGTTCCAGACTCCGTCGTGATAGACATAATTAAGGAACGCCTCGCAAAACCGGATTGCGAAAACGGATTTATTCTGGACGGATTCCCTCGTACCGTTCCTCAGGCGGAGGCTCTCGCCGATCTCGGCGTAGAGATTACGGACGTTATCTCTATCGAGGTAGCCGACGAGGACATAATGGCGAGAATGGCTGGCCGACGCGTTTGCAAAAAATGCGGAGCGACCTTCCATACCATGTTTAAGCCTTCTCCAAACGGAGAGACTTGCGTATGCGGAGAACCGCTCACTATCCGTAAGGACGACGATCCGGAGGTCGTTAAGAGCCGACTGGCGATATATCACGAGCAGACCGAACCTCTCAAGGATTTCTACGAGAGTCGAGGACTTCTTAAGATCGTTCACGGCCAGGAGAAGCTCGAGGATACGACCGCGCTAACTGCGGCCGCCCTTGAAGCGTAAGATTATTTTCCGCTGAAAGGCAAATATTGGTTTAAGCATTATGATCAGCATTAAAAACCCCGAACAGATCAAGAAAATGCAGATTGCCGGACGTATCACCGGCGAGGCTCTTGTCCTTGCCGGCGAGATGGTTCGCGAGGGAGTCACTACAAAGCAGCTGGACTTGAAGATACGGCGCCACATTGAAAAATGCGGAGCGAAACCTTCGTTTCTCGGCTACGGCGGATTCCCCGCAAGCGCGTGCATTTCCGTAAATAATGAGGTTATACATGGAATTCCCTCTGACGACAGATATCTTGAAGAGGGAGATATTGTAAAAATCGACGTGGGAGCTTATATAGGCGGGGTGCACGGAGACAGCGCGGCTACCTTCGGCGTAGGTCGTATTTCCGAAGAGGCGCGACGATTGATCGACGTAACGCGCGAGTCCTTCTATAAAGGCGTAGCTGCCGCTGAGATTGAAGGAGCGAGACTCGGGGATATAGGTCACGCAATCCAGTCGTACGTTGAGGAAAACGGATATTCCGTCGTCAGAAAGTATGTCGGACATGGAGTAGGCCGCGAACTTCACGAGGATCCTAACGTGCCAAACTTCGGTTCAGCCGGACGAGGACTAAGACTGTGCCGCGGCATGACGATCGCGGTAGAGCCTATGGTGAATGTTGGAAGACCCGAAGTCTTGGAGAAGCCGGATAATTGGACGGTGGTTACTCGCGACGGAAGCTTATCCGCTCATTATGAGCATACGATCGCCTTTACGGGCGACGGCGTGATTTTGCTCACAAAGGTTAATTGAATGTCTGGTACTACTAATAAAAACGATTTCGTCGGCGCGGTTGTAAAATCGACTGCAGGGCGCGATAGAAAGCGAGTCTTTCTTGTAGTCGGCGCAGAAGGGAACGCGCAGGATATGCGTCTCCTTATCGCCGACGGCAGGCTTCATACCGTTTCTTCTCCAAAGAAGAAAAATCCTAGCCACATATTGGTGATAGGCTCTGTTTCCGACGACGAAACGGAGAGGATTGAAGAACTTTCCGACGAAGACGTTGAAAAGCTGGTCAAACGTTATGACGACGGCGGATGCCGATAGGCTCGCCGCAATAATATTAAGGCTTGCAGCAGCAAGCCGGGAGGATAATTTTTATGCCGAAGGATGACGTAATAGAGTTTGAAGGCGTGGTAGTCGAGGCTTTGCCTAACGCAACCTTCAAAGTCAAGCTGCCGAACGATATGATTGTGACCGCTCATATTTCCGGCAAGCTGAGAATGAATTATATTAAGATACTCCCGGGCGATAAGGTTAAGATCGAGGTTTCGATTTACGACCCGACCAAGGGACGTATCACATGGCGCACTAAGGGCTGACGTATTTTCGTCGGCACAAATGAGAAAGGTGGTAAATACTGTGAAAGTAAAACCTTCCGTTAAGAAAATCTGCGAAAAGTGCAAGATTATCAAACGTCACGGCAAAGTGATGGTTATTTGCGAGAATCCGAAGCACAAGCAGAGACAGGGCTGATTTCAGTCCCTTCAAATACCGAAGAAAGGTGAATAAAGAAAATGGCTCGTATATCAGGAGTTGATATTCCTAATAACAAGCGCGTTGAGATCGCGCTGACCTATATTTACGGCATCGGGCTCAAAAGTTCCAAGGATATTCTGGCGAAAACCGGAATCAATCCCGACACCCGCGCTAAGGATCTTACTGAGGACGATATAGCCAAGCTCCGCGACGAGATTGAAAACAACTATACGGTCGAGGGCGAGCTTCGCCGCGACATTAGTCTTAACATCAAGCGTCTTACTGAGATCAACTGCTACCGCGGAATCAGACATAGAAAAGGTCTGCCTGTTCGCGGACAGAGAACTAAGACCAATGCAAGAACCAGAAAGGGTCCTGCAAAGACTATCGCAAACAAGAAGAAGTAAAGGAGTGAGAAGACAATGGCAAAAGCTGTAAGAAAGGCCGTTAAGAAGCGCCGCGACAGAAAAAATATTGAAAAAGGCGCCGCGCATATTCGTTCGACCTTCAATAACACCATCATCACCATCACTGATGTTGCCGGCAATACCGTAGCATGGGCGTCTTCCGGAGCAATGGGCTTTAAAGGTTCCAGAAAGAACACTCCTTATGCCGCTCAGACCGCCGCGGAAGCAGCCGCAAAAGGAGCTATGGAACACGGCATGAAGACCGTAGAAGTTTTTGTTAAGGGTCCCGGAAACGGACGCGAGGCTGCGATCCGCGCGCTTCAGACTACCGGCTTGAACATTACTCTTATCAAAGACGTAACGCCCATCCCTCATAACGGATGCCGTCCGCCTAAGCGCAGAAGAGTATAATCTTAGGATTTTGTTTTTGCGGCGTTATTATATTAACGCTGCGGAGACGCGTTTATGCGCGACTGATTGTCTGTCGACGATCAGAATTAAACCCTTCCGTCCCACAGTAGGACAAATATTAACAGGAGGATTAAGAAGATATGGCAAGATATACAGGTGCGTCCTGCAAACTCTGCCGCAGAGAAGGCAAGAAGCTCTTTCTTAAGGGCGATCGCTGCCTCAGCGATAAATGCGCCGTTTCCAGACGTTCGACCGTTCCCGGTCAGCATGGCGCGGGACGCAAAACCGTAAAGGAATACGGTCTTCAGCTCAGAGAAAAGCAGACCGCTCGTCGTTACTATGGCGTTCAGGAGAAGCAGTTCAGAGGTTATTACAAGGACGCCGATAAAATGAGCGGCGTTGCTGGCGAAAACCTTCTTCAGATCCTTGAGAGACGTTTTGATAACGTTGTTTACAGAATGGGTCTGGCTTCCAGCCGTAAAGAAGCTCGTCAGCTCGTTCGTCACGCTCACTTTACTCTTAACGGTAAAAAGGCCGACATTCCTTCCATCATTCTGAAGGTTGGAGACGTTATCTCTCTCAAAGACAAGAGCAGAAGCAGCGAAAAGTTTAAGGCTCTTACCGAGGGCGCGACAGTCGCCGTTACTCCAAAGTGGCTCGAAGTATCCGACGATAACTTCACCGCTAAGGTTATCGCGCTCCCTCAGCGCGACGACGTGGACTTCCCGTTCGAAGAACAGCTTATTATCGAGCTTTACTCAAAATAATAACCTACCGATATTTTCCCTCGTGCGGCGCGCGAGAATATTCGACGGCCGTCGCTGCGACGGAGATATTGATTTACAGCAAATTTATATATATTTGCCCGGAACGCTGCGTCTTGTACGCGGCTCCGATACGTAATTTAATTAAAAGGGAGGGTTGTTATAAATGATCGAAATAGAAAAGCCGAATATAGCGACAATAAATCTGAGCGAAGATGGAAGAAACGGTAAGTTTATTATCGAACCACTTGAAAGAGGCTATGGAATCACCCTCGGAAACTCACTGCGTCGAGTGCTCATCAACTCTCTTCCCGGCGTAGCTGTTTCAAACATCAAGATAGACGGTGTTCTTCACGAAATTTCCACTGTTCCAGGCATTAAGGAAGACGTCCCGGAAATAGTTCTTAATGTCAAAGGCATAGTTGCGAAACTCTTTACAGAAGGACCGAAAACAGTAACGATCGACGTTTCTGGAGAGAGAGAGGTCACCGCGGGCGATATAACCGCCGACGCCGACATAGAAATACTCAATCCGGAACATCATATCTGCACCATAGGTGAAAACGTTAGATTCTATATGGAATTGACGTTTGATCATGGCCGAGGATATGTTTCAAGCGATAAAAACAAGTCGGCATATTTGGAGAATAACCCAGGTATGTCCGCTCCCATAGGAACGATATTCACCGACTCGATCTACACTCCCGTCTACAATGTTAACTATACGGTTGAAAATACCCGTGTTGGAAGCAGTACAGACTATGATAAACTGACGCTTGAAGTGCTTACAAACGGCGTAATTTCGACAAAAGAAGCGATTTCGCTTGGAGCCAAGATACTCAACGAACATCTCAACTTATTCGTCGATCTGTCGGATGAGGCAAAAAATGCGGAGATCATGGTTGAACGCGAAGAGACAATTAAAGAAAAAGTCCTTGAGATGACCATTGAGGAGCTTGACATGTCCGTAAGAAGCTTCAATTGTCTGAAGCGCGCGGGCATAGATACAGTAGAAGATCTTATCAACCGTACCGAGGACGAAATGATGAAGGTCAGAAACCTCGGAAAGAAATCGCTTGAGGAAGTAATTCAGAAGCTGGAGTCGCTGGGACTTGAGCTTAAGCATGAGGACGAGTGAAAATTCTCCGACTGCTCACGAGCTCGCGCAGCTGAAGCGACGTAACGGCGAATAATTCGGAAACGGCTGAAAAAGCCGAGTAAACTTTTGCAAGAAGGAGGACATGAACATGCCCGGAACCAGAAAGCTTGGCAGAACAACAGCTCACAGAAATGCGATGCTTCGCGGTATGGTGACCTATCTCATTGAGAACGGTTCCATTGAGACTACTCTTACCCGCGCAAAGGAAGTTCGTGCCATGGCTGAGAGGATGATCACTCTTGGCAAAAAAAATACGCTCGCATCACGCCGTCAGGCGTTTGCATACATTACAAAAAGAAGCGTTGTGACCAAGTTGTTTGACGAGGTTGCGCCTAAGTATGCGGATAGAAACGGCGGTTATACTCAGATCTATAAGCTCGGACCGCGTCGCGGAGACGCAGCCGAAATGGCTCTTATCAAGCTTATTGAGGACTAATCTCTCAAAAGTAGGATAGTTCAGGATAGTTTGTAGCTTGCGTCCGTAAGTAATAAGATCCAAGATATACGTATGGAGAGAGTCGCCTTTAGCATAAAACGGCTAAGGGCGACTCTCTTTTTTATTAACTTTCAATTTGCTTAAAAAGGCTGCTCGGATCTTTTTGACCGGTCAGCCTTTTGTTTATGAAAATAGATATTATTCAGCCGTATATTTAAAGCATGGCATCATTTCCAGCTTAAAGAGGCTTTTTCTATGCATATCGTCTATTTTGGCTTTTGTATCTGCGTCGTCGCATATACCTGTGCGTATATATTTATCGAGAACAGCGTATGTGAAACCCAAATTATCTTCGTCTGTTTTTCCGCAAAGGCCGTCGATAGGAGTTTTTTCCACTAAGCTTGAGGGAAGGCCAAGGACTCTTCCTATTTCCTTTACCTCAGCTACCGTAAGCTGAGAACACGGACTAAAATCTCCCGCCGCGTCGCCATATCTGGTTGCATATCCTACCCAGTCTTCAGAAAGATTACATGTGTTAGCAACGCGACCGTTGTTTGACTGTCCTATAGCGTAAAGGGCGCTCATGCGAATTCGGGGAGGTAAGTTGATTTTTGTCTGAGCGGTAATTTCCATATTTTCCGGCATAGCTCTTAGAAGTCCGTCTACCGCCTCCTTAATGTTGACTGTATAATTTTTTATTCCGAGAAAGTCTACTAAAAGCCTTGCGCAGTCAATATCATGCTGTTCGCCGCAAGGCATTAATACCCCTATCACTCGGTCGCGTCCAAGCGCCTCCACGCATAAAGCTGCGACAACAGAACTGTCCTTTCCGCCTGATATACCTACTATAGCGTTGCATCCACGGCCGTTTTTCTCAAAAAAGCCGCGTATCCATTCCACACATTCGTTTTTTACTTTGACAGCGTCAAACATTTTTACTGATCTCCTTTTTCATGATAAAAAAATTATATCACTGCGGCAGATAGATGTCAACCGTCGAGAAAATAAATACTAAACTTTCCTAAAAATAAGTAAATTACTGTTTATTTTTATTCAATCTATATTCTCATAAAAAACGAGCAGGGGCCGTCTTTAAGAAGACAGCCCCTATCTCTTGCCGTATACGTCAAATCATTTCTATATCGCTTCTCACGCCATGCTTTACTCTGTCTTGTTCCTCGGCTCTCTTAGCATTGTTAAAATTGTCGAGCGTGCCGACGAGATATCCAGTTATTCGGCGAATGCGTTCGAATCTTCCTTTTCCATCGTCTTCCGAACGACCGCAGCAAGGGCATGTGTTTCCGATTATGCCGGTATATCCGCAGACAGGATCTCTGTCAACCGGATGGTTGATAGATCCGTATCCTATACCGCTTTCTTTCATACATCTAACAATGTCCTCGAACGCGTCCAGATTTTCCCTCGGATCGCCGTCAAGCTCCACATAGGAAATATGTCCTCCGTTTGTAAGCGCGTGATAAGGAGCTTCAAGCTTAATTTTATCGTAAGCGGATATATCGTAGTATACTGGAACATGGAAGGAATTCGTATAATAATCTCTATCCGTAACTCCTGGGATTTCTCCGTAAATTTCCTTATCAATACGCACAAATCTGCCGGAAAGCCCTTCGGCTGGAGTTCCAATAAGAGAGAAGTTAAGACCATACTTCACAGTAGCCTGATCGGTAAGCTTACGCATAAATCCGATTATTTCAAGCCCCAACGCCTGCGAATCAGCGCTCTCGCCGTGATGAGCTCCTACAAGGGCCTTAAGAGCCTCTGCAAGCCCGATAAATCCTACCGTAAGAGTTCCGTGCTTCAAAACTTCGCCAACCTTGTCGTCCGTGCTCAGCTTATCGGAGTCAATCCAAATTCCCTCTCCCATGAGGAACGGATAATTTTTTACCGTCTTTTCGCTTTGTATCTTAAAGCGGGCGAGAAGTTGATCGATAACAAGCATAACCTTGCGTTCCAGCTCTTCGAAAAACCAATCTACGTTTCCTTTGGCGTTTATCGCTATGCGCGGCAGATTAACGCTGGTAAAGCTGAGGTTTCCACGTCCGCTGACAGTCTCTCTCGATTTATCATAGTAGTTTGCCATGACTCTTGTGCGGCATCCCATATAAGCGACTTCAGTATTGATATCTCCGGGCTTGTAATATTGAGCGTTAAACGGAGCGTCTAGGAAAGAGAAGTTAGGGAACAGTCTCTTTGCCGATACTTTGCACGCCAGTTTGAAGAGATCGTAGTTGGGATCCTGAGGATTGTAGTTAACTCCCTCTTTCACTTTAAATATCTGTATAGGGAATATAGGAGTTTCGCCGCGGCCAAGACCTTCCTCAGTAGCGTCGAGAAGGCTCTTTATTACAAGGCGGCCCTCCGGAGAAGTATCTGTTCCATAGTTGAGAGAAGAGAAGGGAATTTGAGCTCCCGCGCGGGAGTGCATCGTGTTGAGGTTGTGAATCAGCGCTTCCATGGCCTGATGCACGCTTCTCTCAATTTCGCTGCGCGAATATTTTTCCGCTAAGGCCGCGATTCTCTCAGATCCTTCTCCAAACTTGTCCGCAAGAATTTTTTTCATAGCCGCCGTCATCTCTTTAGCGGAGCCTATGGCGGGAGAAACGCCGTATTTCTCTCGTGCTTCAGAAATTAGCCCTTCGGCAATCTGCTCCGGCGTTCCGTTTTCGTCGATCAGCGCTTCCACATCGAGCATTTTAGCAAGGTTTCTCTTATAATGCCGAGAGTATGTTTTCTTAACTCCGGGAGCCATGCCGTAGTCGAAATTAGGAATCGATTGGCCTCCGTGCTGATCGTTTTGGTTCGCCTGAATAGCAATACACGCGAGAGCCGCGTAGCTCATAATATCGTTAGGCTCCCTGAGATGCCCGTGGCCCGTGGAAAATCCGTTTTCAAACAGCTTAAGAATGTCTATCTGACAGCAAGTAGTCGTTAAAGTTAGAAAATCGAGATCATGAATATGTATATCGCCGTTTTTGTGGGCTTCGGAATGTTTTGGATCCAGAACGTACAGCTCGTAAAATTGCTTCGCGCCCTCGGAACCGTACTTTAGCATAGTGCCCATAGCCGTGTCGCCGTCTATATTAGCGTTTTCACGTTTTATGTCGTTTTCCATAGCGCTCTTAAACGTAAGATCTTCGTAAGTCTTCATAAGAGCGGTGTTCATGTCGCGGATTTTGTTGCGTTCGGCGCGATAGAGAATAAATTCCTTTGCCGTGCGCGCGTGTCCGTGTTTTACAAGAACTCGTTCCACAACGTCCTGTATTGCTTCGACGGAGGGAATATCGCCGGATTCGCGGGACTTTGATTCAACCTGCTCGGCTACCTCGCAGGCAAGCGCGAGGGCTGTGTCGTAGTCGCTCCCTCCAACGGCTTGAGCCGCTTTAAATATAGCGCTGGCGATCTTTTCAATATTAAACGGAACTTCTCTGCCGTCCCTTTTTCTAATCCTTGTAATCATATTTCCTCCGTATATTTTGTCGATAGGCGAACACAATATATTGTGTTTGTATCTTGCTTACTTATCATTGCGTTGTATATTATAACTCAGTACGGCAAATTTGTCAATAACAATATTAGCGCCGTAGTACACAAAAATTCACCCCAAATTTTAGACATTTTCGCCAACTCCTATACAGATAATGGGAATTTGTCTTTTCGGGGCGAATTTTGCTTTTGACTTAAGTATTATGGATCAGTCTATTAAAATTTGATTGCCGTCAAGCAGCGCCTGACAGTCTGATATGGCTTGTCTTGCTTTTTCCGATATCTCGTTATACTCGTCCGACGGCGCGGTTTCATTACCGTCCTTAGTATAAATTATCGGATTTGTCGAGGTCGTCCTATAAAATATATCGTTTGTAATATAGCTGCCTATGCCTACGTGCATCATTTCGTAAACTGTTCCCTTATAGTCGGTGTCGAACAGGTTATGTCCGAACATGACGGATTTATAGTTACGTATTCCGAAGAGATTTAGCAGGGTAGGCATAACGTCTACATGACCGCCTACCGTATGAATTGTCTCGGCTTTGTTCATACCCGGAATGTGAATAATCAGCGGAACGTTGAACCAATCGAAATAGGTGAATTCTCTATTAAGTATTTCCTCAGACACAACCGGGGCGTATCTCTTTCCGTTTGTTATTTCGCTTGATATGGCGTAGTGGTCTCCATAGATTACGAATACGGTGTCCTCGTAGAGTCCGTTTTCTTTAAGTTTATCTATAAATTCTCCAAGGGTAGTGTCAAAATATTTTACCGACTGAACGTAAAGCGCGACGAGGTCGGGACTTGGGTTGTCCGCGTCTATATAGCGATCTGCCGGAGGCACTGAGAACGGGTTATGAGTAGAAAGGGTGATTATGAAAGAATAGAACGGGGAATCGGAGGAAGAAAGAATATCGGCGGCCTGTGAAAACATAGAGCGGTCGGATATGCCTCCTTTAGCCGCGTGATCGTGCCTTTCACTGTTAGGATCCATTTTGTCGGAAGAATAAAATACGTCGAAGCCTTGTTTTACATAAGCGGCGTCTCTGTTCCAGAAGTCCGGAACGTTTCCGTGAAAAACAGACGTGCCGTAACCTTGATCTTTCATCAGCCAGGGAAGACCGTAGTAGTCGTTGTCCGTATATCTTGAATACGCGCCGAGTTCTTCTGTAGAAAAAAGAGAATTATTTACTGTGAATTCAGCGTCGCTTGTGTTTCCCGCGCCTACCTGATAATAGTAGTTATCAAAATAGAAGCTGTCGTTTTTTATAAGGGCGTTCAGATTGGGCGCGATTTCTTCGCCTTTATACGTTGTTCCTATAGCGAAGCTTTGAAGCGCTTCAACCTGTATGACTACGAGATTCATCCCCTTCGTCAGTCCGAAGTAAGCGTTTGGACCGGTTTGATCTATGTAGTTGGATATATCGACGCGGCGATTATTTTTTACAATCATTTTTTTTATATCCGACGCGTAAAAAGCAAATATTTCATTTTTCAGAAAAGACGCGGAAAAATTTGTAAAACATATGCTGAGGACGATAAATATTGCGAGCAGAGCGGAACCTGAGGCTACTGATACGGTATGCGCGAATCTTGGAAGCTTTATCGTACCGTTTACGCCGAATATCTTTTCGGCAGTCGTCTGTTTTTCGGAGTTCGGTCGTTTTATGGAGATCTTTTTTATTACAGAGCGCGTTATGCCGTATGCGGCCCACAAAGGCAGGTCGATAAGGAATAAAATATGCCTGTACGTTATAATTCCAGTCACGGTGCCTTCGACCGCGCCCACCTGTTTAGCCATAGACAAAAGGTAAAATGAAGGAAGACGCTGAGAATACGCGAAGTATACCGAAGTGATTGCAAAAATGATAGATAAAAGAACGTATACTGTCATCGCCGTCGCGTTAGCGGCTTTTGGCGAAAAAATTCCGATAATAAAATAAACACCGCAAACAATTAGAGAAGTGGCCGCTGCAAAAACAAGCGAATACGCGCGGTTTCCGAGAAGCAAATAGAAGTTAACGCACTTAAAGTACAGCATAATTAGTATCAGCGCGCCGATAATATACCTTCCGATAGGTTCGCGTCTGCGAAAAATGGAAACCGCGTCGCATTTTCCGATATTTTCCGCTTTTTTATCCGTGTTGGAATTAGGCTCGCGTCGTTTTTTTGTAATCATATGTTACATTACCTTTCTATTATATCAAATTAAGCTGAATCGAAAAAGTACGTATAAATATCTCCGCTTATTACGTCGTTTCAATTAAATTCCAGCTTTTTCGAAAAGACGATCCATAGCCGCGGTATATTCCTTCGGAGCGCCTATAAAGGCGCAGCAATGACCTGCTCCTTCCGGAGCAAAAAAATCAGATTCCGGAGCCGCGGCATGATTTTCTTCTCCCATATAAAAGGGAACGAATTTGTCCGCTCGACCGTGAACTATAAGAAAAGGAAGCCTTGTTTTTCTCAGAGCCTGACGAGAGTCTCCGGCGCTTAATGAAAATCCCGCTAAAAGACGCGTTGTCAAAGCGTTCATATAATAAACCGGAAAAACCGGGACGCGGAATCTTTTTTTCATCACTCTTTTACATATAGCAGCCGGGGTTGTAAACCCGCAGTCTGCAATGGCCGCGCGGACGTTAGCCGGCAAGTCGTCGAGCCCGGCGGCCATCATTACGGACGACGCTCCCATGGAAACGCCGTAAAGAGCTACGGGAAGTTCAGGGTATTTTTTTTCAATAAAGGAGCACCAGTCTCTCACGTCGTACCGCTCGTTTACTCCGTATGAAATATATTCGCCTTCGCTTCCGCCGTGAGCCCGCTGATCTATCGCTAACAAAGAAAAGCCTTCGTCGTAAAGCGTCTTAGCTTGGGTTCCAAAGTCGCGTATTGGATTTGAACGGTATCCGTGGCATAAAAGAATTATTCCCCTCGGATTGGGATGATGAAAGATTCTGCCGCGCAATCGGAGATTGTCGAAAGAGACTATAACCACCTCTTCCGAATTTGTGTCGATTATCGCTCGGCGCAGCCACTCTCGTCCTTTTTCGAACGCGCCGCCGTAAGAAGAGAAGCGAGGCGTATCTTCAGTAAAGTTTTCCTCTTTCGTCCATGGATTTTCAACGGTCCCTTTTCTCGCGATGGCCGTTTTAAACATAAACGCGGTCACGCCCGCGCAAAGAACGGAGATAAATATAAATAACGTTAGAAGCAACAGTAAAACAGTTTTCAAAACTTTCTCCGATCAGTTTTAATTCAGGATTTATTGCCGGCAGATTATAAATTATCGGCGGACCATGAGCTATCCGATATAATGCGGATGAACTCTTGCTCGTCGAGGATCGGCACTCCCAGCGATTCCGCTTTTGAAAGCTTCGAACCGGCCGCTTCGCCGGCTACTACATAAGAAGTCTTTTTTGAGACGGAACCGGAGACCTTTCCTCCTTCCGCCTTTATGATGGCGCTTGCTTCGTCTCTCGTCATCCCTGATAGCGAACCTGTCAGCACAAACGTAAGTCCTGCGAACCGGTCGCCTTTAACCTCGGAGCGATCGCTTGTTTCGCTTAAATCGGATATTCCGGTTTCAACCCCATATTCTTTAAGCCTGCTTATCAGTTCTTTAGTTTCCTTAAGATCAAAGAACTCACGCACGGTGCGGGCCGTAACCTCGCCGATGTCGTCGACCTCGCGCAAATCATCCTCGGAAACGTCGAAAAGACGATCTACCGAGCCGAAACGCGCTATCAATGCTTCGGCGGCCGCTTCGCCCGTATGACGTACGCCAAGCGCCGTAAGAAGCCTTACAGCTCCCGATTTTTTTGATTCCTCAACGGCGGAGATCAAATTTGCGGCGGATTTTTCCCCCATTCTGGGAAGCTCCGCAAGATTCTCGGCCTTTAATGTGTAAATGTCTGCGGGCGACGACAGCAGTCCCGCCGTTATAAGCTGTCTGATTATAGCCGGACCCATTCCGTCGATGTTCATGCCTCCTCGGGAGGCGAAGTGTATAAGGCGTCTTTCGCTTTGCGCCGGACAGAGCGGATTTATACATCTTACTACTCCGCCTTCAGCTCCGGTTGCAGCGTCAAGTTCGTCGTTTTCGTCGGCGTCGTCGTATACCAGCTTTTCTCCGCACGACGGACAATTTTCCGGAAAGTAAAATTCTTTCTCACTACCGTCTCTATCGGAAGAAATACTGCCGACGATTTCGGGAATAATATCTCCCGCTTTTCGTACGATCACGCTGTCCCCTATCCTGACGTCCCGCTCTCTTATTATATCTATATTATGAAGAGACGCGCGCGACACGGTTGTTCCCGCCAGTTTTACAGGAGAAAGTATGCCGGTTGGAGTAAGGGCTCCGGTTCTGCCTACCTTAATCTCTATATCAAGAAGCTTCGTCGTTTTTTCTTCCGGAGGAAATTTGAAGGCCGCGGCCCACTTGGGGGCGTTAGTATTCTCGCCGACCGTTTTTCTCATAGATAGGGAGTTTACTTTGATTACCGCTCCGTCGATATCGTAAGGGAGACCGTCTCTTTCCTTTCCGATTTTTTCTACGGCGTCTATAATTTCATCTTCGTTTACTGTAATCGCGGCGAGAGGAATAACTGGGAAACCAAGCTGAGCCATGCGCTCGATCGTTTCCGAATGTGTGGAAGGCGAGCGTCCGTCTTCATATAAATTTCCGGTTTGAAAATTAAATACAAACGCCGAAAGCCCGCATTCTGCAGTTTCAGACGCCTCCAGCCTTCGCAGGGATCCCGCGGCTGCGTTTCGAGGATTCGCCCACAGTTTTTCGCCTTTTTCCTCCTTGACTTGATTCAGCAGTTCAAAGCTGTCGCGAGGCATGTAAACCTCGCCTCTTACCGTAATGCTGACGGGAGCCGTCAATTTTTTAGGAATTGGAGATATAGTCTTAATATTTTCAGTTACGTTTTCGCCTATAACGCCGTCGCCTCGCGTCGCTCCCAAGACCAGTTCGCCGTTTTCGTAAGTCAGTCCTACGGAAAGTCCGTCTATTTTCGGTTCGACTGTGTAAAGAATTTCGTCTTTATCCAGGCCTGAGTCAACAAGAACCTGAGTTGTTTTTTGTATAAACGCGCGCAGAGAATCAATATCGAACACGTCCGTTAGACTTCCCATTTTTACGGGATGTCGTACCTTTGAAAATTTTTCAGACGCGCGCCCTCCTACGCGGTGCGTAGGCGAGGAGGCGTCGTCAAGTTCCGGATTCTCCGCTTCAAGCCGTTTGAGCTCTTCAAACATTTTATCATATTCGTAGTCTGATATTTCCGGGGAGTCGAGGTCGTAGTATCTTTTGGAATGATACAGAATCGCGTCTCTAAGTTCTTGAACACGCAAATCAATATCTTTATTATTATCCATAAAATCACCTGTTTTCCGATATGCGACGGATGTAAAATATATCGGAGTATATTTTGCTCGGCATATATTATTCGTATACGCCCCACTTTGGGGTATATCTCGAAGACGCAGAGGTCTTATCCTGAAGATATCCGTCGAATCCTAAAGACGCGGCTTCATCGGCGACGGAATTATATTCAAAAGAAGTCGTTCTTCGCCTCAACGCTTTGTCAAGTTTTTCGTCTGAGCAGCCGCGAAAAAAATCCGGCGTGTACTGATTCATAAGCGAAAGAACAAAAGCTCCCGCTCCAAATTCAGCCTCAAGATTACGGAGTATCTCAATAGAATCGCGCCGGCATCCTGGCAGTACAAGATGGCGCACGATAACTCCGCTTTTCATAATTCCGCTCTCGTCGTATTTTGGAGCGCCGGTTATCCTCAGCATTTCCTCCAAGGCTTCGACCGCTCGGTCATAGTAGTCGTCTGCCCCAGCTATCGCCTTAGACAGTTTTTTTGAGCAGAATTTGACGTCTGTCAAAAAAATATTTACCGTTTTGTCAAGAGACGATATAGTCTCTCTCAGCTCATAGCCGCCGGTATTCCATACGATAGGAACGCTCAGCCCTTTGTTCCTGGCGTTTTTTACAACTCCTATAAGTTGGTCGGAGTATTGAGAGGGAGACACAAAATTTATGTTGTGAGCTCCCTTTTCCTCAAGTTTAAGACATACTTCGGCAAGCTCTGTCTGCGAGTATGTTTTAAACGAATCGTATTCGAATGATTTAACATGGGGACGGCTTATCTCATAATTTTGACAAAAGGAGCAGCCGAGGGGGCACCCGCAAAAAAATATCGCTCCGCTTCCCCCTCTTCCGCTTATGCAAGGCTCTTCCCACATGTGGATCATAGTGCGCGCGGCGACTATATCGGCTCCGCAGCCGCATAATCCTCGCGATTTAGTTCTGTCGGTCCCGCATTTGCGCGGACACATAAAGCATGAGTTTTCGCTCAGAACCGATCACTTCTTTCCATCATTTTTAGCGTTCAGCATTTCTTGCTTTATGTCCCACAGCTTTTGAGATAAGTCGACATAATATTCGTGCGGATTTTCAAATCGTAGAACTTCTTCCCACATGGTTCCAACCTCCGCGGCGCAGCGGCTGCGGACAAGGTCGAGCGGCGGGAATTCATAAACTAACTTTCCTTTTACAAAAACAGGAACGAGGAGTTCTCTTGCAATAAAGTTTTCGATAGTGCGTCTTTTCCAAGTATATTCCGGGTCGAATATTTCAAGGGGCTTTGAAGGATCGACTACTTCGTCGTGTAAGCATATAAGGTCGGCCTCCGCTTTCCCTGATTCACCGTAAAGACGATATACCTTTTTGAAATGGGGATTCGTTATTTTCTCTATGTTTTCGCTGATTTTAATTTTTGGAGTAATAATTCCGTCCGGACCTTCTACCGCCGCCAGCTTGTATACGCCTCCGAACACAGAATCGCTCTTAGCCGTTATCAAGCGTTCTCCAACTCCGAAAGCGTCGACCTTTGCGCCTTCCGCAAGAAGCTCTGAAATAAGATATTCGTCGAGAGCGTTGGACGCTACTATTTTGCAGTTTTCAAGTCCAGCTTCGTCTAAAATTTTTCGTGCTTTTCTCGTAATATATGTTATATCTCCCGAGTCAATACGAATCGCGCAGTCTTTAAGTCCCAACGGCCATAGAACGTTCTTCACCGCTTTTATGGCGTTTGGAATTCCGGATGAGAAGACGCCGTAAGTGTCTACAAGAAGAGTAGGACTTTGGGGATACAAGCGGCAGTACGTTTCAAACGCCTCGTACTCCGTGTCAAACATTTGTATCCACGAGTGGGCCATGGTTCCGCCGGCGGGAACCGAGTATAGCTTTTCAGACAAAGTGCACGCGGTCCCGGCGCATCCTCCGATATACGCCGCCCTTGCTCCGTATACCGCGGCGTCCTCGCCGTGAGCGCGCCGCGAGCCGAACTCTGATATCGGCCGGCCTTTGGCTGCGCGCACCATTCTGGACGCTTTAGTAGCTATGAGAGACTGATGATTTATTGCGAGAAGCACATAGGTTTCGATAAGCTGAGCTTCGATAATGGGAGCACGCACAGTCATAATTGGTTCGTGCGGAAAAATGACGGTCCCTTCCGGAACCGCCCAAATGTCTCCGGTAAACTTAAAGTTTTTCAGATATTCCAGAAATTCATCGTCGAATATCTTTTTGCCTCGAAGAAATTGAACGTCCTCTTCCGTAAAACGAAGCCCTTCGATATACGACGCGATTTGCTCAAGTCCGGCGGCGATGGCGTATCCGCCTCCGTCTGGGACTCTTCTGAAAAATACGTCGAAATAAGCAATTTTGTCACGGACGTTGGAATTAAAATATCCCCGACCCATTGTGAGTTCATAAAAATCGCAAAGCAGCGCAAGGCTGTGTTCGTCTGTTTTCAGCATTTATTATTTACCTCTGTTTTTCCGGCGGCGGTTCCGCGGAATATATTATCAAATCGTAATTTTATGCGTATTCGTTTGAAATGAGCGGAGTTTTAAGATAAAGCGGCTTATGGTTTATAGTACGGTCGACAGCTTATAAGGACGGCGATATAATTATATAGTTCAGCGTTCAGCCGATAAAATTTATAATGTCGAGAGGAGCCTCCGCCTGTATGAATTCCAGATTACGGGGAGACTGAAACGGGATATGCTCTTTAAGATACCAGACGGCTTGCACGGCTTTCATTCCAAGTTCTCTCGCCGCTTCAAGCTCGCGACTTCCTCCGTCGCCTACGTACAGACATTCGTCGGCGCTTACGGATAAAAGCTCTATGCATCGGTCGAATATTTCTCGATCAGGCTTTTGCACTCCCTGCTCGTACGAGAGGCATACGGCGTCAAAGTATGAAAACAGTATGCTTTCTCGAATAACCTTAGCTTCCTCGGAAAAGCAGTTGCTGATCAATCCGATTAACACGCCTTTCTCCTTCAGGCGTGAAAGCATAGGAATAATTTCCGGATGCATACGGCGGAATAGCTCTTGTTTTATCCTGATCCTCTTTTTCATAATTTGATCTAGCAGTTTTTTAGAGTAACGCCCATTTTCACGCAAAACAATTTCAAGCGCTCTGTCAAGCGTGATTTTTCCGGTACTCCTTGCGTCTTCCGTAGGACACCATATCGAGCGAAAATCTTCTACTGGTATTCCCGCGTCCTCCGCTATTTGTTCGCTGAAATAAAGCGGACTTTCATAGTGGGTTACCAAGGTTTCATACATATCGAATATGACTGCGCGTATCATAAATTACCGCTCTTTTCTCTCAAATTGATACTTTGTAACGGCGTATCTGCTATTCCATGCGTCTTCGATAAGAGCCTCGAAATCTAGTTTTGCCTCTTCGGCAAGTATTTTTTCAAGTTCGGGTCTTGTTTTAGGATGTTTCGGCGTAAATACCGTACAGCAGTCCTCATATGGAAGAATGGATGTATCGAACGTCCCTATCTTTCGGGATATCTGAACGATTTCGTCTTTGTCAAGTCCGATACACGGTCTGAATATCGGAACGGTAGCGGCGGTTTCCGTAGCGCACAGGGCCTGAAGCGTCTGGGACGCGACCTGGCCGAGGCTTTCTCCAGTTACAAGAGCGGAGCATTCGTTTTCCTCAGCGCATCGGGACGCCAGCTTCATCATAAATCTGCGTAGCAGAAGGGTGAAATAGTCCTCGTCGCACTTGTCGCGGATTTCTTCCTGAATTCGCGTCAGGGATATAACGTGAACCTTCATGCGGCCGCAGTATTCGGTAAGCTCTTTCGCAAGAGTCATTACCTTTTCGCGAGCCGGTTCGCTGGTATAAGGAAAGCTTTCAAAATGAAGCGCGTCGAGTAAAAGCCCTCGCTTCATCATCATATATCCGGCTACCGGAGAATCGATTCCTCCCGATAACAATAAAAGTCCGCGTCCGGCCGAGCCCAGAGGAATACCTCCAGCGCCTTTATCCTGCCCCGCGTGCACGTACGCCGCTTTATCGCGAACCTCGATTCTGACTGTTACGTCTGGACGCTTTAAGTCGACTTTAACGTCTGGTCGAACTCTTAAAATAGCTCCGCCCGCTTCGGCTGCTATTTCAGGCGACGAGAGAGGGAAGGACTTATCGCTCCTTTTTGCCTCAGCGCGGAATGAGCATCCGTACGGCAAACTTGAGGAAACATAGTCCGCCGTCGTTTTACATATTTCCTTCATGTTTTTTTCACAAGCCGCCGCCTTGCATATTCCGGCGAATCCGAAAACGCGTTTTATCTGATCGTACATATCTTCAATGCTAAGTTCTGCGTCTTCGTCCATAGGTTCGACGTATACTGTGCTTTGCATATACCTTACGGAATAATTGCCGATTGCTGCGGCGCGGCGCCTTACTTCTTTTAACAGTAGATTCTCAAAGGTAGCCTTGTTTGCTCCTTTAAGTATAATCTCTCCGTATTTGCACAGTATGATTTCTTTCATAATTATTTAAAATCCTTTCGATAAGGCGGTCCGTACATATCGCTGAATCGGTGCGAAAAGGAGCATGGACAAGATACTTATTTTATAATATTTTCTTCGTACATTATAGCATAAAACTAAAAAAAAAGAAAGCTTAAAGGGATATTTTTCTGTTTTCTCTATTTAGGCGCTGCGTACGGGGGCGCTGATACTTATGCGTACTGCGTCCTCGTTTACTATTGATTCCTCTGCGCGTAATAAATTTAAATTCTCTATTAAAGGAAAGATTTAAAAAGCTTTTTTTGAGAAAAAAGCTTAGCAAAAAATCCTTAGCGGCGGCAAATGCTTTCGCGGGATTACGTTTTTTCATGCGTCAAATGAAGAATCGGTCAATCCCGCTTAGTCAGCTTCTTGAAAAGAAGATATCCTATAGGTATGCTTGCGCTACTCAAAATGAAGGGTTTGCGCCGCTGCGAGTCGTAAGTTTTCGCACCGGTTGTCCGGAGCAGCCGTAAGTTGTTATGCAGTGCGAGCGAAGTTTAAGCTAACGCGCCTCTTTTGGAACTCGTCCGGCTATTGCTTTAACTGGGGTTGCCGAGCGATCGCAACATTTTGATCGCTTTGCAAATATCTTTTGAAGCCTGCTCCATTTCAGTCGGCTTACGGAGAGCGGTTCGCTCACGAATCGCGGATATTCTTTGCGAAGCATACTAAAATATTTATTTCTTTTTCCATGTCAAAGACATTAAATGATACGAGTGTGGAATGTTCCTATTTTCTTTCTTACATAAAAAGAAAAAGATTAAAAATGATTTTTTCGAAAAAAGCCGACAACTTAGGCGGATTTTAAAACGAGGATATTTTATAGGTATGATTCGCTACTCAAAACGAAGGGCTTGCGCCGCTGCGAGTCGTAAGTTTTCGCGCCGGTCGTCCGGAGCAGCCGTAAGTTGTTATGCAGTGCGAGCGAAGTTTAAGCTAACTCGCCTCTTTTGGAACTCGTCCGGCTATTGCTTTAACTGAGGTTGCCGAGCGATCGCAACACTTTGATCGCTTTGCAAATATCTGTTGAAGCTTGCTTCATTTCAGTCGGTCATTTTTTGCGGACAGTTCAATACATACCTGCCTTTTTCTCTCCCTGCTCCTGCGTTTTGTTTCTATTCCTTGCGCCTTTCTTACCTGTTCCCTACACTTTGTACAAAACTTCGATACTCCAGAGCCGGGGACGTATTCAACGCCGCACACCGTACAGTGTTTGGCGGGTAACGCCGTCCACCGTTTCATCAATAATGAAGTCAAGCATATTCCCCTCACT
>CATKFO010000040.1 GCA_949747515.1 uncultured Eubacteriales bacterium | reverse complement strand
CCCGTTTCGCAGGAAGGACTGAACGCTTTCTCAGCGTTTATTTATGTGGAGGGAGCGGCATCTTCCATTTCAGAGATAGCTCGTTCCACGACTGTCAATGAACTTTTGAACAACATTTTTCCCGCTCTTTAAGCGACGATAAGGGCTAAGAGAAAGTCAATCGTAAAAAATAGGCCGATATGCAAAATACGTCTGCTAAAAATAAAACTGCTTCGTTTAAGAAGCAGTTTTTTCTATAGTATCGTAGTTTATTTAATCAAATCCGATACTTTTCTATTTCCATATACGGATTCCCAGTCGCTGTCAAAAGCGTCTATAGCGTACATGGTGAGCGGATGGTAAATCAGCATTGAGAACAGATCGGGAGATATCGTTACCGAATGAGCGCCGGTCATGCTTACCTTATGAACCTGCTCGACAGTTTTGAAGCTTGCCGCAAGGACTTTCGTATTCATATTCTGCATTTTGAAGAGTTCAACAATCTCTTCAACTACGTGAACTCCGTCTGATACTATGTTGTCAAGTCTGTTAATGTATGGAGCGACAAAATCCGCGCCGGCGCAGGAAGCCATAAGAGCCTGCTGCTGAGTAAATATAGCCGTAGTCGTAACTCCGATGCCTTTGCTTTTGCAAATTCGAATAGCTTTAAGCCCTTCTTCCGTGATCGGTATTTTAATATAAAAATTGCCGCCGACAAGAGATTTCAGAGCTTCTGCTTCGCGAACGATTTCTTCGGCTTCGGAAGCGGTCGTTTGCACGTGAAGCATCTTATCGTCTCCGATTATCTCACGAATCCCGTAAAGCAGTTTCTTAAAATCGCTGTTCGCAGACGAAATGATCGTTGGATTGGTGGTTACTCCTGCGATCGGGAAAAACTCAACGCATTTCTTGATGCCTTCAAGATCGGCGCTGTCTATGAGAAATAACATTATTTATCCTTCTTTCATTAATTATCTGCAATAATTTTATCACAAAGACGCCGATGTGTCAATTCAATCAATGACCATAAATTTTGTCACATTTGTGAAGAAAATGTATCGGCTTACAAAACGTAACCTTGTAAGCCGATTGAATGGAAGAATATTTTATTTTTTCTTACTTACAAATCCGAAAACCCTTTTGTTATTTACCCCCATGTAGTAAGCGAAGGTAGTAACGGCCACGGCCGGCAGTATAATTAAAATAAAACTGTACGCTTTATTATCAAGCAATTCTGAAATAACTCCTATATACATTCCTTGATAAAAACGAGCGAGGGTACCAAAGATAGAATAGACGCTACGAGCCCATCCGAAACTGTTTAACAGCAGCTTTGACGGAATAACGATTACGGCGAAGATAAGGTTCGGCAGATTAGCGCAAAGCGAAAGAAATAGGCCTTTGAAAGGCTTCATTTCAGCTCGTCCGCCGTCTATACGTATTCGATCTGAACCACCGGCTTCCCACGCTCCGGCGTAAAGCAGACATAAATAAAAAAATACGGATAAAACGCTTGTAACGATTAAAAGAGTATCGCGTCCTTTAATTGCTGGAGCCGTCAAGGCTACTCCGAGTATAGCCGCGCCTACCTGAAACAATATCAGACGCGATATTACTTTAGAATTTTCTTTCCAGAATCTGAACATACGGTTTTGCTTCCTTTCGGTATAAACGGGTTAGTACCCCGTTAATTACATTTTACCGTCGGACGTATATTATTACAAGCCTATTATGTGAAAATTTACAAATGATACGCTAAATATTCCGCTTTATTTTTCCCGAACTAATACGTTGCGGTATACGATTTATTTTAAATAAACTTAAGTTTAAAACGTTTCCATGCTTTACAATAAAACATATTTATGCTAAAATATACCCGTATAGCACGTTATTTGTTTGATGAAATTACGCGCAAAGTTAAATTGAAAAGTTAGAGTAGGAGGCTGATTGCGTGTGAAAAGAGAAGAGCTTGACGCTATGCCGCCTCTTGCAGAGGAATTCGCGCGTCACAAAAGAGTAGTGCAGGGGTGCTCGTCAAAAACCGTAGACGAATATCTTATTGATTTGCGGATGTTTTTCCGCTATCTTGTATGCTGCGAAACCAAGGCGGAGCCTACGGACGAGGAACTGGCGAGCGCGGATATACGAGGATTGGACGCTTCCGATTTTGAATCGGTAGCTCCTTCAAAAATATATGATTTCATGTATTATCTTGCGTCTTTGCGTGGGGACGGAGCTAAAACAAGAGCGAGGAAGCTGTCTTCAGTCAAAGCTTTTTATAAGTATTTGACCTCCAAAAAGCGTTATTTCGAAAATAACCCGTGCGTGAACATAGAAACGCCTAAAATGAAAAAGCAGCTCCCTAAATTCCTTTCTCTTGAAGAGAGCCGACGTCTTCTCGATGCGGTTAATAACGATACGTCGTCGAAAACGCGAGTAAGAGATTACGCTATTATAACTCTGTTTCTTAACTGCGGAATGCGGCTTTCCGAATTGACCGGAATAAATCTTCGGGACGTCGACCATGACCTTCGTTCGCTTAGAGTAACGGGAAAGGGATCTAAGGAGAGAGTAATATATCTGAACGACGCGTGCCGTTCCGCTCTTGGAGTCCACCTGACCTGCAGACTTTCAACTCCCGCAAAGCCTGGCGAGAACGCGCTTTTTCTATCTTCTCGAGGCTCCCGAATCAGTGTGAAAACAGTTCAGTATATGGTGGGAAAATATCTTGACGCCGCGGGTCTTGGGAATAAAGGATTTTCCACGCATAAGCTGCGTCATACCGCCGCTACTCTCATGTATCAGACGGGCGAGGTCGACATACGCGTGCTTAAGGATATTCTTGGACACGAGCAGCTTAATACTACTCAGATATATACCCATGTTTCGGACAAGGGAATGGAAACGGCTATGAGCAAAAACCCGCTTTCGTCAGTGATCGCTCCTCAGCGAATAGACGATTCAGGAACATTGCCAAAAATCGATTCGCCGGATCAAAAACAAGACTGATAAAAATAAATTAAAGATATACTTTGAAAGGTAAATTTAAAAATGAAGGACTATATCCTCAAAATTAAAAATGAAGCGCATAACTGGGAAAACGCTTCTCCTATAGGCGCGGGCTCCATAGGCGCAATGCTTTACGGCGGAATAGCTGAGGAACGGATATCCTATAACGAAGAAACCGTTTGGGACGGCGAAGAGATGGACACTTTTGTTCCGGATTACAGAGAAAAGCTGGAAACTATCCGTCAGTATTTTCTTGATGGAAAGCTATATGAAGGCGAAAAGTGGGCGTACGATAATTTTGATGAAAACTTCTTTGAAATAAAATCGTACGAAGCCGCGGGAGAGTTGCTTATTAACATGCATCGGGACGGAGAATGTTCCGGATATGAAAGATTTATTGATTTAAAGAGAGGTATTTTTACCGTCAGCTATGAAAAATACGGTAAAAAATATTTTCGTGAGAGCTTTGCTTCCCATCCCGCTCGTCTCGTATGCACGCATATGACTTGCGATCCCGATATGAAGGGCGCCGTATCGTTCGCGCGTGAAAATATAAAAAAGTGCGAAATTAGTATTCACGGACAGGAAGCTACTATGAACTACGTTTGCGCGACCGCTAGCTCCGGAAATCTTTTTAAATTCACGGTAAAGCTTGTTACCGACGGAGTTTTTGAGAGAATGGACGAAACCGTAGGATACGTCGGCGCGTCAAATTTGTATATATACGTTTCGGTAGTTACCGCTTTTCGCGATCCTTCCCTTGACACGATGAAATATATTTCCGAGGCTTCGCGCGGTTACGACGAGCTTAAACGCGAGCACATAGACGACTTTTCAGCTATCATGAACCGTTCCGATATCGCGATTGGAGAAGAGAACAAGGAGATCGACAATATGAGCGTTGGCGCTCGGTTGAAAAGGCTTACCGTCGATAGCTCCGCCGAAGATCCGGGCATGATCGGTCTTTACTTCCAATTTGGAAAGTATCTTCTTGTTTCTTCAAGCCGGGAGGATACTTATCCGGCGAATCTTCAGGGGCTTTGGTCGGACGGAATAGAAGCTCCCTGGAACGCGGATTATCACACGAATATTAATTTGCAAATGAATTATTGGCCTTCCGACGTTGCGAACATTCAGGAAACGGCGGACGCTCTGTTCTCTTATATGAACGACAATCTTCTCCCAGGAGGCAGGCGCGTGGCTCGAGAGAACTATAAAGCCGGCGGAGCCGTTGTTCATCACGTCGCGGATATATATAAGTTCGCCGCGGCCGCCGACGGAATGTGGGGACTTTGGCCTCTCGGAGGAGCATGGCTCGCATACCACATGTGGGAACGCTATCTGTTTACAGGAGATAAAAATTTCCTTAGAAATACGGCGTACGAATTTATTCGAGACAGCGCGGTATTTTTCATGGATACTATGTTCGAAGGTAAAAACGGAGAAATTCTTTCCGGACCGTCGACGTCTCCTGAGAACAGTTATCTTGTGGACGTAGACGGCAAAAAGAAATATGTGTTCCTTACGTTGTCTCCAACTATGGATATACAAATAATCGGCGGTCTTCTTGACTTCTACGCCGAATGCGAGGATATTCTCGGAATCGATCCCGACGGAGCCGCGAAGGCTCGTTCGATTCGCTCGAAAATGCCTAAAATGAAGGTTGGCAGATTCGGACAGCTTCAGGAATGGATAGAGGATTACGAAGAATTTGAGCCCGGTCACAGACACATTTCTCACGCGTTCGGCCTATATCCGTCCGCTCAGATTACTCGTAAAACTCCGGAATACTTTGCGGCAATAAAAACGACTCTTGACAGGCGCCTGTCTTTTGGAGGCGGGCATACGGGCTGGAGCCGAGCATGGCTTATCAGTCTGTTTTCGCGTCTGAAGAACGGCGAAGAGGCGTACAAGAATTTACGCGCTCTCTGGACGAATTCAACGCTGTATAATATGTTCGACAATCATCCTCCGTTCCAGATAGACGGAAACTTTGGCGGATGCGCGGGTATTGCGGAAATGGTTATGCAAAGCCACGAAGGTTTTATTTCTCTTCTGCCTGCGATTAGCAGAGAAATGAACGACGGATACTTTGAAAATCTCCTTGCTCGCGGCGGTTATACAGTTTCCGCTCAATGGTCCGACGGAAAGATTAAGGAACTTACCGTTATCGGCGACGGCGAGGCATTAATCGAGCTGCCTGAGGTTCAGTCTGAATCGGTTCTCATCGACGATCAAGGACGAAAGTATAATGCTGACTGTAGAATGGTAAAAATACCTTGCGGAAAATATTATTTTTCGTGAGAATCAAAAGCTCTTAAAATAAACAAATAGTAGATAAATAATAAAGCTCGAAGACGCTGAAATACGACGTGACTCTTCGGGCTTTTATTTGTTAATTAGTTATTGACTTTATATGATAACCATGATATAATAATTTTGGGTATACTTACCAAATACATCATCATAGGAGAATGACAAAATGAAAATCGCAAAAAGTATTCTATCTTTAGCTCTTGTCCTTGTTCTGATTACGGGACTGGTTCCGACTGCTTCTGCTGGTGCGGTAGACGGGTTCAAGGACATCTCGGAATTTATGCCTAAATATGAAAGCGCACTTAGGTATATTGTTGAGCAGGTTGAGGTTATGGGAGGGTCAAGTTCAACAACGTTTGATCCTGATGAGGCGTTAAAGAGATGTGATATGATTGTCACGCTATGCCGCGTTTTTAACGTTAACGTCAGCGCATATAGTAGCTATTCAATACCATTTAATGATGTTCCAAGTACTGAATATTATACCAATGCGGTAAAATGGGCATATCATAACGGCATAATATCAGGTACCACGCCTACGACATTTAGTCCAAATAGTCCAGTAACAAGAGAAGCACTTTGCCTTGTCTTTGATAGATATTGCACAAAATTCAGTATATATCTATCAAACAATGGTTCAACATTTACTTTTTCTGATGACAGTTCTATAGATTCGTTGTATAAGAACTCTGTTTATAAATTATTCAGGGCCGGAATTGTAACAGCTGACGAGGGAAAATTCTATCCAAAAAGCTCAATGTTAAGAATGTATTTCGCCATGTTTTTGTTCCGTTATTATAAACCGACTCTTCCAGCGACACCCAGCCTTACTGTAGGAAATGTTTACTCTAATTCGATTACTGTAAGGTGGCCTTCAGTAGTCTGCGATGGATATCAAGTTAGAATTAACAACGGAAGTTGGATAAATGTAAGTACTACTACGTCTTCAATTCGCGCTTATGCTTGCACCAATCTTAATGCCAACACAAGCTATGTAATAAGTGTTAGATCTGTAAAAAATTATTCAAAAACCAAGTTATACTCAGATCCAGTTACTGCAACTGTAAGAACAAAGCATAAATACAAAGCAACTGTCAATAATTACTATGATGCTGGATATTTTGTGTATTACGATGAATCCCAAGCAACATCACAGGCAAATATAAATAATTATATAAAAGCTATTGCCAATAGATATATGCAATTATTTGATCTTGAGTTGTCTTATAACGGAGCATCTCGTTTATACACGACTATTGATAATTGTAAAGTTAATACGTATGAAAATTTAGATAGACTTTGTCCTCACGCAGAAAAGCATACGGTGCTTTTTAATAGATCGGGAGAAAGTTATAAGGCTCTTTCTAATTTTTTTAATTCTAATGTGTCCCCTGCCGGAAGTTCAACTTTAACTAATGCATATTGGTCAGGCCATAAAATTCAGACTTATGCTAATTTAGAGGAATTCAACAGATCATATTCTAGTGGTTCAAGTATTTATATTCTTGAAAGGAGTAAAGCAGATAATAGATATACTGACTCAACTGGAATATTAATGCATGAACTTAATCATCAATACGGAGCTCCGGATCACTATCATGAAATTGTTAGTTCATCGCTCCCTTCATCATGTAAAAGATCAAAATCCAATGGCGGAAGCGGTTACTGTTCAAAATCTGAATGTAATATTAAAAATGGAACGATCAATCGTCCAAGTACATGTATAATGAACGAAAGTCGTCAAGATATTTCTAAATCAACAATTATATGCCAAGGATGTAAATCGGACATGATTACCCATCTTGAAAATCATCACAAGCAATAAATAAAAGGGAGCGCAAAAATGAAAAAATATATATTAATTCTTACAGCCTTTTTAATGGTATTTTTATTATTTACCTCGTGTGCAGATGTGCAGAAGAATGTTGTTACTGCCACAACAATGATTGAGAAAAAAACACCTATGGAAGATAATTTAGCAATTTCAAGCGCAGATTACACAAATATTATGGGGGTATATAATTTCTCAACAATCAATGAAATGTACCAGATGTTAGAAAATATGACCGACTCTGAAATTGCATTAATTAACGATTCAGAAAAATTATATATGGAAAATACGTCTCAAAAAACATTTGTATCGCAAGATGAAAAAGAAGACGGAATATTTAAAAGTGCTCGCCAAAAACTGATATCTAGAGATAAAATACTTTTTCCATACATTGACGGCATAATTGCATCATTAAATTCTGATTATGAAGAAAAAGTCACATTGACAGTTGCAGGGCTATTCAGAAAACCGTGGATATCATACTCAACATCATTAGGGATAACTGTTGATACTATGATGTACGACGTCTCTATAATAAATGAAGCAAATGAAAAAGGGGCGTCGTGGCTAACATCTGAACTAGAACCAGATGCTATGAATATATATAATTATGAAGAGCAGAAAACCGAATTCATTAAACAAGGATACAATTCTTTTGAAAACCTGAACGTATATGAAAAAGAATATTCTATTTCTGACAGGGCTGTTAAAGCTATGGTTATTGACTATGGCCCAGACGACTATCCAACAAGGACGGTATATTTTGTATATGATAGTACTTTTGCTCGGATTTACGGCTCTCCAGATAAGGTCGAAGAAATTTTACCTCGTCTTTCTCTCCATGAAATCGATCCTATTACTATGACAACGCTTGACGAAACTATTGAATAACTATTTCAGAAAGGGACACAAATGAAAAATAAAATTACTTGGTTAATTCTTTCAGCATTGACGAGCGTCAGTATTTTTGCTTCTACCGCGCCAACTGCGCTTGCATCGTCTGATACTCCCTTTGATAAAGTAAGCGGAGCGTACAGAGACCTTAACAAAAACGCATGGTATATGCAGTCCGTTTACGTTATGCATGAAAACGACTATATGCTTGGCGACGGCGGTATGTTCCGTCCCAATGACAACATCAGCCGCGGTGAATTCGTCGCTGTGCTTGCGCGTATAAACGGCGCTGATCTTACCGGATACACAATAAGTCCTTTTGACGACGTTGATATAAACGTCTGGTATGGGAAAGCAGTCGCATGGGCTAAGGAAAACGGTATTGTAAATGGGACGACTCCCGACACTTTTGAGCCTAACGCATTCATTACTCGTGAAGAAATGTGCGTAATGCTAATGAACTATGCCGAAAAAGAAGAACTAAAGCTGCGGATGAACAACGGTAAGAAATACGCGGACGAAAATAAAATAAGCGAATGGGCGAAGGAGTCTGTCGGAAGGTGCACTGAAAGCGGACTTATGGCGGGATTTCCGGAAGGAAATTTTCAGCCGAAAGGCAATGCAAGTCGTGCCGAATCAGCAAAGGTTTTTCACTCTATGCTGTTCAGATACGGAACGCCGACTTCTTCATCAGAAGGAGATTCGTCGCAAGGATCGGACCCTATTTTCGGCTTCAGCTATTTTGGTTCGCTTGAAGATTTTTACGATTATCTGAACGACATGACTGACAGCGTCTTGGAAAATATTAAATGTAAGGAAATCGAATACTATGGTAAAGTTGCTAAGCTTACAACGGATGAGATTGAAAACGGCATAATCGGAGACATGCGTCGTACGATTCTTGAAAGCAAGAAAATATATTTTCCATATGTCGACGGAAAACCTGCTGAGATAAGCGTGGGTTATGGAGACGAAAGCTCTCCGGGACAATATCTTACGCTTGAGGAAAACGGCTTAGGCTATAGACCATGGATAGAGTATTCCTTAACTTACAACGGAGAATCGTATTATGCAGGCGTCGATTTTATGAAGTATGATTCTGCCCTGATTGATGAAGCTAATGAAAAAGGCGCCTCATGGTTAATCTCTGAGCTTGACCCGAATGCTTTGAACGTATATAATTATGAGAATCAGAGAGCTGAGTTCATCAAACAAGGATATAATTCTTTTGAAAACCTAAAAGTATATGAAAAAGAATATGCTATCGGCGACAGAACTGTAAACGCCATGGTTATTGACTATGGTTCGGAGGAACATCCGACACGAACAATATATTTTGTAAATGAAGATGTTGTTGCGCGTGTTGATGGAACTACCGAGAATGTCGAAGCGATATTGCCTCGTCTTACCTTGCAAAAGATCGATTTTAAGAGATAACTATAAAAAAACGCATCCGTTTTATTTCAGCGGATGCGTTTTTTATTTATTTTTAGAAAACAAGTATTTTATCTTTCTAATTATGTTTAAAACGTTATGTTTAAAACGTTATTTTTTTGCTTACCGATTGAGCAATTTTCATAGCTGTATCGTATCCATATGCTATGCGATCGGCCGAGTGCGCGTCTGAACCGTAAGCGTATTTCAAGTTGTATTCGCTTGCGATAGCAAGGATACCAGGATGAGGGTACGGCAAATCCGACTTATCAAAGCCTGCATAAAGCGGAGCGGCGTTTATTTCAAGCGTAATATTGTTTTTCTCCATTTCCGAGAAAATTTCTCTAAGTAAAGGCTCGAACAATTTTGCAGCGTCGAACTCTCCCGTAGCAAAATTATATCCTTCGCCCTCGGCGTAAGGTCTTCTGTAATAGTCAAGGTGCGCAAGCGTAGTAAAGTATCCCGATTTTGCAGCGGAAGCATAGTTTTTAAGAACAACTTCGGCGAATTCTTCCATGCCGTATCCGTCTGTAGATAAGTGAGACGATCCTAACACTACGTCAAAATTTCCTTTTTCAAGAATAGATTCTATAAGTTTTTTGTCATTCGGATGATAATCTATTTCTATCCCGCATCGTATCGTTATTTTGTCAGCGTACTGTTCAGCCTTTTCTTTTATGATTTCGCAGTAATTTTCAAGTCGTTCAAATGGGATTCTGTCGCTTTCCCAATCTGTTGGAAAAACGGGCATATGATCGGTAAAATGTATTTCGTCAAGCCCGATTGATATTGCTCGTTTTATGAATTCGTCGACTTGATTTGGATTATTTATTATGTTTGGATGAGTATGACAGTCTTTTCTCATTTTTTAGTTTCCTTTCATACGAATAACGCTATGTTGGACACGATTATATCGCTTATTGTCGTTCGAAATTCATAGCCTTTCATATGCAATTTGTTCATATTTTTTAATCTAAAATAAGCGGAAACACAACTCTTGTTTTAAGCAGTGGCGTTTCCGCTTCGTTTTTTATCTATGCGTTGGCCTTGACGATTGCTTCCGTATCGGATGCGATCATAAGCTCTTCATTTGTAGGAATGAGGATAACCTTTACCTTTGAATTCTTTGTGGAAAGCTCTACTACGTCGGACTGGTGATGCGCCTTTGCGTTTACCTCGCGATCTATTTCAATTCCAAAGTATTCCATGCCGGTGCATACTCTTTCTCTCAGCTCCGGATTGTTCTCCCCCATGCCGGCTGTCCAGATAACGGCGTCAAGCCCGTTCATAGCCGCGGTATATGAACCGATCAATTTTTGAATTTGATACGCGAGCGTCGTAGCCGCGAGCTCGGCTCTCTTGTCTCCCTTAAGTATAGCGGCCTCGATATCGCGGCTATCGGAGGATATTCCGGATATGCCGAGGAAACCGCACTGCTTGTTCATGTAATCGTTCATCTGATCGGGCGTATAGCCTTTTTTGCTCATTATATATGTAACTATCGCTGGATCGATAGATCCGCAGCGAGTGCCCATAATAACGCCGTCCAAAGGAGTGAAGCCCATAGAGGTATCGACTACTTTGCCTCCCTTAACTGCGGAGACTGAAGAGCCGTTGCCAATATGACAGGTAACGATTTTTGTATCTTCGGCAGGTTTTCCCAATAATTTTATCGCTTCGCGGGTTACGTACCTGTGAGACGTGCCGTGCGCGCCGTAACGGCGGATTTTGTAATCCTCGTACATGTCGTAGGATACGCCGTAGGTATAGGCCTTTTCCGGCATTGTCTGGTGGAACGCAGTGTCGAAGACGAGTACTTGAGGCTTGTTCGGCATGACGGCGAGGCAACCCTTGATACCCATGATGTGCGCGCCGGTGTGAAGGGGCGCGAAGTCGCGGCATAACTCTAATTTTTCAAGAACCTCGTCGGTAAGCAATACTGATTCAAAGAAATATGGGCCTCCGTGAACGACGCGGTGACCTACCGCCTCGATTTCGTTCATATCTGAAATTACTCCAAACTCGGGATGAGTCAGGTAATCGATAACTATTTTAGTAGCTACCGCGTGATCCGGCATCGAAAGCTCGGCTTTTATTTTTTCGCCGTCCTCTCCTTTTCTGTGAGTCAGTATTCCATCGATACCGATTCTTTCGCATATGCCTTTTGCGAGAACCGATTCGTTTTCCGTATCGAAGAGCTGATACTTGAGTGAAGAGGAACCTGCGTTAACAACAAGAACTTTCATGTTTTTCTCCTTACCGTCGCGTAGCGAGCCGCGACGTCTCATTATAAATTGACAATAGATTAAATATCGTATATAATTATATATGAAAAGATAACATTTTACAAGTACATAATCGATCTTTGAAAGGAAAAATCCGAAAAATGGTACGAATTTCGACGGTAATCTGCGAATTTAATCCGCTTCATCGCGGACATGAAGCGACTTTGGCTCGGGCGAGAGCGGAAACAGACGGGGCCGTCGTCGCAGTAATGAGCGGAAATTTTACTCAGAGATCGGAGTGCGCCGTTTTCGATAAGTATAAGCGAGCCGAGGCCGCAGTACGTTCCGGGGCTGATCTGACGCTTGAGCTACCGTTTCCGTGGTGCTCCGCCGGAGGAGAATTTTTTGCTCTCGGCGGCGTTTCAATAGCTTTGGGAATAGGGACCGACGCTTTTGTTTTTGGAAGCGAAAGCGGGAGCGTCGACGTAGTAAAGCGCGCCGCCGCGCTTGCGGACGATACTTCGTTTAGAGAATACCTCGATTCGGTAACATATGCGGATTCCGGGGCCGCAAAGGCGTACGACGCAGCTATGAAAAGCTTTGGAATTTCTCTTGGCTCCAATGATAAACTCGCGTCAGAGTATGTCAGGGCTGCGCGCCGTTTGAGTGGTAAACAGGAAGGTCCCTCCTTTATTCCAGTAAAACGTATTTGCGAAGAAGGCGTATATAAGAGCGCTTCTGATATAAGAGAAGCGCTTTTTTCGGGGCGCGGCGCGAAAAAGGCGAAAGAATATATATCTCTTGCCTCAGCGTCGGCATATTGGCCTGAAAACGGTTGCGAAGCCGACGTGAATCCTCGTCGTCTTGAGGAGCTTGAATATCTTTTTTTTAGATTTTTTGCTTCCCATAAAGATACGGCTGAAATATTTGACGGCGGCGGAGGAGTAACCGAAAGATTGTTTTCCGCGGCGCGAGCATCTGAATATCCAAATGATTTTTATCGTTTAGCTTATACAAAGAAATACACAAACTCTCGCTTGCGAAGAGCCGCTTTGTTCGCAATACTTGGAGTGACTGAGGAAATGATAAAGAATCCGCCTTTGTTTACAAGGGTTCTTGCTTCAAATAAAAAGGGAAGGGAATTACTGGCCTCGAACCGTCGTAACTCTGGAATAACCTTGCTTACAAAGCCCTCTGCGACTCATAAACTTTCAAAACAAGCGTTAGCTCAATACGAGTTGGCGTGCAGAGCGGACGAATTGTATTCGTTATGTCTCAGGTCAGGAACGGCTAAAGGCTCGTTTCTCAGACGCGTCCCGTATTCAGAAGACGTCTGAGAGATTTGATAATTTAAATTTATTATAAAGCCCCATAATAAAAAAACACCGACGTATGATATGCCCCCAAAAAGTTAGACACTTATGGAGGCGCATATTTTATGAGAAAAAAGGACAAATACAAAAAAGATATAGTGAAGAATTTAAAATAGGCATTATACTAGATATGCGGGAACACCAATTAGGATATAATGAAACTATACGAAAATATTGGATATAAAAAAGGACAAGAGCATAACTATTAAAAACAGGTGCAAAGATGTGAACGCATATTTTCGGAAGAAGGAGCCGAAGGTCTGATGAAATAAAGACGAGGCAGAGCTTGCAAAGCAAGCGGTTCTAATAAAGGACGTCCACTTATCTTAGAGATCTACAACGCCAACAAGAGAAGATACGGTTACAGGAGAATTTGTACTATTTTAAAAGCGAAAGGTTGCAAAATCAACCATAAAACAGCGCTAAAACTGATGAAAGCGCTTCATTTACGTGGCAAACAGAGCAAAAGCGGCAACTACCATTCCTACAAAGGGTGGATTGGAAAAGTAGCGGATAATATGCTGCACGGAAATTTTTATGCAAACAAGCCATTTTAGAAACTAACAACCGATATTTCAGAATTTAAGATCGGTGATGAAAAAAAGTATATCTTTCGCCTGTATTAGATATGTTCAATCGTGAAATTATATCTTATTCCATTTCTGCAAGTCCTAACCTGCAGCAAATTAGAGATATGCTAAACGAAATTCGGGAAGCTTCCCGCAGAAGCACGACCGTTATTTCATTCTGATCAAAATTGGCAGTACCAACATGCCAAATACAAGAGACTTCTTGCCGGGCATAATATTACGCAAAGTATGTCCCGAAAAGGCAACTGTATGGATAATGGCATAATTGAAAACTTTTTCGGCAGACTTAAAGTTGAGACATATTATGGCGAAAAACTTGAATCCCATCGGGAATTCATTGAAAAGATAGAGGAATACATACATTACGCAACAAAGAGAGAATCTCTATAAAACCAAAAGAAATGATCCCGGTTCAATACCGAACTCATTCACATGCAATTTAATATCTAATTTTTGTCTAAACTTTTGGGTTCACTTCAAGGCGTTAAATGACCCCGGGACTGGACTTTACGGACAGAGAGCGCTATTTATATTCTCGCAGTATGTCATGGAAAACAACTAATTTATATGAATTTGATTTATGAAATTCATTTTAATAAAAACAAGGAGGAATTATGACCGGACTGAAAAGAGGATCGGTAATATTGAGCAAGCATTGCCTGTCATGGGCGGACGAAGCTGAAAAAGTTATAGAATGTTTGCGAGATGTTTTCGGGGGCTATGCGACAGATATCCAACATATCGGCAGCACTTCCATAATCGGTATAAAAGCAAAGCCTATCATCGATATTGCCGTAGGTATTGAGTCGTTTGAAAATATGGACTCTTTTCTCCATGCACTGGAACAGAACGGAATATTGAAATCAGTTGGACAGCCCTTTGAAAATATTGTTTTATTTTCAAGAGACGACCCCGAAACAGGATACAGAGTAAACAATATACAAGTAGTAATTTACGGCTCTGATGAATGGAACTCTCATATTCTTTTCAGGGATTATATGAATTCGCACTCAGATAAGGCAAGAGAATATGAAAGAATCAAATCCGAGGCTGCGGAAAAGTTCCCTGAAGATGTTTTGGCATACTCGGAATATAAAAATACTTTTATTCGAAAATGTATTGCTGAAGCGAAACTTGATGGCTGAACATGATAAGTTCAATTAAATATTTCTAATCCTAAAGGTTTATTTTTGTTTCTTAAACATCATAATCAAATTCCGATACGCATCGATGGTCGGTTCGGATAACTTATCAAGCGAAGCTGCATAGGCGATAAATTTCGATTTCGGTATGTACTGTACTGCGCCTATTTTAATTCCGTGCAGTACATTTTCTTTTATCAGTTCACATATCCTTGGCGGTCAGCATTCGATCAATTCCGCCGCTTGTTTTGTCGGCAGAGCTGCCAGCGTTTAAATCTGTCAGCATTTTTACGATACGGCAAGTTTGTAATTATCTTTTTTACCGTTATACTCTGCAATGTCATCAATTCCATATTGTACTGAAATGCAATTTGCAATAACTTCGCCTGAATAATACCCGTTATTATTTTGTATGCGGAGAATACGGAATACCGTATCGTCGATGTATATGGACGGTTAAAGGTGAAAAGAAAATCGTTTGGCGATGTATCAATCGCCTCGATTTCGGTAAAAAACACTGCCATTAGTCACTGAATATAGAAGAAAGCCTTCTGCATGAAGCATGAAAGCGATTATGCGGACAGCGAAACAAAATACCGATGTAATGAAAACTTTAAAGTCGCATATTGAAAGGGGAATACAAGCGGAACAAACTGAGGATAAAAGCCTTGAACTCCAAATTCATAATGTTGTGTCTGAAGAAAACATTGAAAGATTTGATGAAAAACGAGCTAATGAACTTATGACCGAAAAACAAGAGCGAAAACGAGGACGAAAGCAGCGTTTTCTATCAGAAGATCGACTTTATTCTTATTTACATCGCAAGAATAACTAAATAGCGTCGAAATATATAACTTTTATAATTGCATCAGCAAACAATATGTGATATAATTATGTCGTAATTATCATAAAAAACAGGAGAATTGCTATGGCGACCGGATTCAAATTATTTATCAGCTGTTTTACGCCTAATAAAAATTCTAAATCCTGCTGCGAAGGCGCCTTGTTTTTAAGCGTTCCGCCATGAAGTAATTTAAACTTATATCGCAATTATATTTGGAGATAAAAATCAATATTCTGCTAAAAACGAGGATAAAAATATGAAAATAAAAACGCTTTTAAAGGGATTTTCAGCGCTTAATATTATTCTTCTTCTGTTAGGAGGAGTTATTTTGGGAGTATCCATAAAGGAAGGCAAAATGTTTCAGATGTTGAAACCGTCTCATGACTACGAATACGTGTTAAAAAACGGTTTGAAGGAAGGAGATCATATCAAAGGGGATATTTACTTTAATTATGGAAGCTTCGCCACACAATCTACATACACGCAGTATGAAACGTATCGCACCGCGGATAAAACCTCCGGCTACTATTATATAGTTCCAGTGGGCGAGTCAGGTTACGCCGCCCTTTACGTTCGTAAGGACGATAAAAAACTCATGGACAAAATGGCTGAAGAAACCTTCGAATATAACGAGGGGGGAGACAACCCGCAAACAGTTTTGAGTTTTAACGGAGTCGCGGTAAAAATGGAAAAGCATCTTAAAGGACTTGACAACGAATTCAAAAAATATTTAAAAGGTCAGGGATATACAGACGATAATATAAAACAAATCATTGAAGATACGGATGGAAAGCTTTTGGTACTTGAAGGACCGGCCGACCCAAAGATAATGTTTATTATAGCCGGAGTCGGTCTAGCTCTTGTGGCGTTATCTATAGTTTTATTTATTCATCGTTATAAAAAAGAAAAAACATGGGAAGCAAAACGCGAAAACGAGTGGACCCAGGTTTAAGAAAGGAATATAAATATGAAGGATTATTCATGGCAGCAGATCGCTCTGGGATGGGGGATTTTAATTGCGATAGCAGTAGCTTACGTTTTAATCCGAGAAAAAATTAATTTGAAGAAAGCTGCGACAGGCGAAGATAAAGAAAGAATCGCAAATATTTTCAAGAAAATTCTTCCGGACAGCTGGAATAATTACAAACTAGCGTTTGCTCGTTGGGAAGAAAAAGAATACCATGGAAGACGCACTATTACGCGTTATTGGTCGTATGCTATAGCTTTTTCGTGGGATGAAATGCACGTAGTTCCTCTTCTATGCGAAGACCGTGAAATCCGATATAAGGAATCTTTCTTAGTTACAAAAGACTCTCTCGGTATGGTAAACGGCAAAAAGGGCGAAAACTGGATGACGCTGTACGACGAAAATCGAAAAGAAATTCTAACGCTTGAAGTCGAAGCAAAAAATACAAAGAGCGATAAATTTCATCCGGTAAACATTATTCAGGAAGAAGAGGCCGCTGCTTTTACCAGATTGATCGAACGTTGGCTTGACGACGTAAACGGTAAGTCTGGAATAGAAGTAAGTGGAAAATACGGGAAACCTCTCAAAAAGAAATAAGACGTACTACTCGATAATCGAATAAATTACAGCTTTTTCAACGAATATTTTATTGTCAAATTTATATTACCAGGTACTACGGATAAAATCAAACTACCGGGTAAAGCGGCGGCGCGCGCAGCTCTCTGCATAAGGGCGCAATACCGTGTGGAAAATTATTTCGCAAAAAGAAAGGCCAAACGCAAGCGGTTAAAGCTATCGCTAAAGCGCTTGGCCTTTCTTTTGACATTTTTGACCGAATTATTGTAATCCTGTACGCCAGTTCCTTTATTCGCATTTGTTTATTAATCAAATTATCTGCATACGCTAACACAGTTTTTTTACTATCTGTCTCATCTTATTTGATTTTCTCGTAAATCAATTTTATGCGATGATTGTGCAAATACTATGTGAACCCGCAATTCCATGCTGTTCGCGCTGCACTGTCGCTTATATAAAATTGCATTTTCCCTCTTGCAATTTGCACACGCTTATATTTATATTACGACAATAGCCTCTTATCTCGCATTCCTTATATTATATACAAAAAACTAATACCGACAAATTTAAGACGCCGGTATTAGTTTTTCGCATTATATTGATATTTTATTAACCTCCGATATTCGTATCTCCACTTCCTCGGCATAAATACAGCTGTTTGGTTTCTGAATTATACTCGGCTATAAGCAGCGTATCGTGAGATTTTGTTATTTCATTATATACATTATGCTCATATGTATCTTTTTTTATATCGTATACGGGCATCATGAGTTCTCCGCGCATCATACGGCATTCTTTAAACAGCGTATATTTTTTTGTAATATCTTGATTACTAACTCTACACTCGATAACGGAGTCGCCTCCGATTTGAAATACCTTTCTCGTGTAGTCCAATGTAACCGATAACTGTTGTCCACTTGAGTAGCTCCAATCGTTCGTAACCAAATAAGCCAAAAAAGGAATGTATATAACGTCGTCTATTATCTGCGCAGGTAAATTTGTTTCAACAGATAGTATTTTAGAATTCTTATCAATATGATATTTATGCTCTACGTAGTCGTATTTATTATCAGAATATAAAGTCGCTTGTATAGAAGTATCGATACCTTGTTCGGTATAGTCGACGGCTCTTTTGAGAAGAGCGCAAGCTTCCGCAAGAGTAAGATCTTTGTCCGCTCTAACATAACCGTCGTCGTAGCCGAATAGCAAGGCGCGGTTTGTAAGCTCCGATACAGTCCCTTTTTGACCGTCTGCAACAGCGTCTCTGTATTTTAAATTTGCTCCGTCGTTTTGCGAAGCGGGATACGCAAGACCAGCCATTCTTGAGACAATAACGGTCGCGTCGTATCTTGTAATATTATCGTCGGGTCTGTAGCTTCCGTTAATGTAGTCGTTTTTTGAAATAAGTCCGCTGTTCATCGCCATTTCAAGCGATTCGTCGCACGCAATAGAGTGAGATTTCAAATCTTCCGACGCTTCTTTAAGGAGGCTATTTTGTTCTCTGAACATTTCCAGCCCTGTTTGTTTAACAATTGTGCTTTCAGGAGTAAGTTTCATCGCCGCAATAGTCATCATGACAAATTCAACGCGAGAAACTGCCGATTCGGGATCTCTGCTTTCCGCTCCGATTTTAGAAAGGACGCCTTCATTTTTCGCCCATACCAGATCGTCGTTCGCCCAGTGATCTGCCGCCCAGCGCGCTACGGTTACGGTCGCGGCGCTCGACGCGTTTACAGACGACTGCGTTGCTTTGGCAGATTGTCCGGCTCCGTTTAAAGTTAACGAACCGACAAGCAGAGCCCCGGCAAGAGTATAACATAACTTTTTCATAAGATTCTTTCCTTTCCCGTCATAATATTGTGTCTTTTGCTGTTTTAAGTATAATAAATAATTTAAATTTCGTCAATATATTTTTGCCAAATAATCATGATAAATATATATTATTTTAGTTTGATTTCTGTATTCCAATCTATTTAATATGGTAACTTCTCACAAAGATTCATCTTATTTTTAATACGCGTTATTTTTTTGTTTATTTCGTTTCATCGCTGGGAATACTCTCATCATCAGAAAATATATCTGGGGGAAGAAATGAATATTGATAACAAGACCTATAAAAAATATGCGGATGCAAGAGCTAAAAAGTCTCCCATATGGAAAAACTGCATTTGGGCCTTCTGCTCCGGCGGTATTATTTGTTCAATAGGACATTTTCTCAGGGGAATGTGGATGAGATTCGGTCTTAATGGAGACAACGCGGGAATGATGGCCTCCGTTACCTTGATATTCGCCGCAATTCTTCTTACGGGAATCGGTGTGTTCGACAATATCGCCAAACATACCGGCGCGGGTACTCTCGTTCCTATAACGGGTTTTGCCAACGCTATTGCCTCATCGGCTATCGATACCCGTTCGGAAGGATACGTGCTTGGAGTTGGAGCAAAAATATTTACTATAGCGGGTCCGGTAATACTTTATGGAATTTCCGCCGGCGTAGTATACGGTTTGATATACTTCGCAATCACAGTTATCTGATCAGATAGAATTAAAGGCGCTCGCGCGCTTTAGCCAGAATGGAATGAAAAAGCAAAGGAAGGCGTAGGCATATGGAAAACAGAATTATTATACCGGAAAGACGAATACGTATTATATCGTCCGCTTCCGTCGCTGGAGGAGACGAAGAAAACGGTCCGTTTGGCGGTTCGTTCGATATCACAGACGTTAACGGACGTTTTGGAATGGAAACATGGGAAAAATCTGAAAGCGAAATGCAGAGGTTGGCGCTTGGCTGCGCCATGCGTAAAGGCGGAATAGACGTAGATTCAGTAGACGCTATGTTTGCCGGAGATCTGCTGAATCAATGCGTAGGATCAAACTATGGATTATCAGACTATCGGATCCCATATTTCGGCCTGTACGGCGCCTGTTCTACCGCGGCCGAGGGGATGATGCTTGCGGCGATTATGTGCTCTTCCGCTCCGAGAAGATGCGCGGCGGTCACATCGTCACACTACTGCTCGGCAGAACGCCAGTTCAGATACCCGCTTGAATATGGAGGACAGAGGCCTCCGACTGCTCAATGGACCGTCACAGGCTCGGGAGCGTTTATTCTGTCGTCGGAAGACGAAGACTGTGGAGAAGAAAGCGAATATACTCCGGTAGTTAAGGAAATGCTTCCCGGCTTCGTAGTAGATCGTGGAATTAACGACGTAAATAACATGGGAGCCGCTATGGCTCCAGCAGCGGCGGATACTATAGCTCGCTATTTTTCATCCGGTCGGGACGTAAAAGAGCCAGATATGATCGTAACGGGAGATTTAGGCCGCGAAGGCAGCGGAATTTTGTGCGATATACTCGCGTCCGACGGATACGACATTTCAGACAGACACGTTGATTGCGGGGTTCTTATATACAATATCGACGAGGCGGACAAACATTCGGGAGGCTCCGGATGCGGATGCAGCGCGGTAGTAATGAGCGCTCATATCTTAAAAAATATCAGAAGCGGCGTCATTAAAGACGTACTGTTCATAGGAACCGGCGCGCTCATGAGTCCTTTGACCCTTAATCAAGGCAGCACAATACCCGGAATCGGCCATCTTCTTCGCATAGTCGGTGAAAAAAGATAGAAAGGACGCCTGAAATGGATATGTTTCTTGAATATTTGAAAGCATTTATAGTCGGAGGGCTGCTTTGCGTTATCGCTCAGATTCTCATTGATAAAACAAAGCTGAATCCCGCCAGAATACTGGTATCCTATGTAGTAGCAGGCGTTTTTCTAGGCGCGATAGGAGCGTATGATAAGCTCGTAGATTTTGCAGGAGGGGGAGCCACCACTCCTCTCACCGGATTTGGCTATACGATATCTAAAGGAGTTCGCAACGCCGTAGACGCGGAAGGCCTCATAGGAGCTCTTAAAGGCGGCGTTACAGCTACCGCCGGCGGAATTACCGCCGCGCTTTTCCTAGGTCTTCTGGCGTCGCTCATATTTAAGAGCAAACCAAAAAAATAATGTTCGTTTAAATAACCGCGCAAGGTATTATCCACTCCGCCCTATAGTTATATCGCACAAATTTCGGCATATATTTTTGTGCATAATTACCATCAGCAGGTTGGCGTGAAACTGGTTATAGTGCAACCGTCCAAAGTTGCAAAATACCCGTTGACAAAGAGAAGGATACGGTATATAATGTGAGCGTGGCAAGGGAAAAGATCCCAAGGAGTCATTCGCCAGCAAACTTTGAAAGGAAGGTTTTATTTATGGAAAGATGCTGCAAATACCTTTATAAGGTAGAGCTTGTTACCAACAGCGACGTTTTGGAGTTTAACAGAATAGCGACCAGATACGACGGTAAGGTCTACATTGTAAACGGCAACAGACGTCTCAACGCAAAGAGCTTCCTCGGCGTTCATCTCGCTAAAATTGCATGGGATGAGATTTATATTGAAAGCGATAGCAACTGCTACTTCGATTTCAGAAAATTCATCGTTGAGTGACAAACGTATCGCTGTCACGAAAATTTCGTGAAGCGAGGATGTCAAATAAAACGCGGCCAAAACCGCTTATGATAGATCCGCCGTTCATACGGCGGATATTTTGCAATTAAGATAATTCATATAAAAATAGGAAATACGGGAAATTTTATTACGAATAACGTAAACGCTTGACCTGATAGAAAAAATATGATAAAATAAAAAGGACAAAAAAGGAGGGGCGAATATGCAAAAGAACAAATCTGCAAAAAAAGTAATCGCATACAACAGAAAAGCACGCCACGACTATTTTGTCGAAGATACCTATGAAGCAGGCGTTTCTCTCTTTGGGACGGAAGTAAAGAGCGTCAGAGCAGGATCGGTGAATTTAAAGGATTCATACTGTTTTGTAAGAGACGGAGAACTTTTCGCCTCCGGTGTAAGAATTAGTCCGTATGAAAAAGGAAACGTCTTTAATCGCGATCCTTTAAGAGAGAAAAAATTGCTTATGCACAAGCGCGAAATTCTAAGGCTTGCTCAATACGTACAACGCGATAGCTACACTTTAGTTCCTATTTCATTATATTTTGCTGGATCAAAGGTAAAGATGGAAATAGGGTTATGCAAGGGCAAAAAATTATACGACAAAAGAGACTCTGACGCTGAACGAAGCGCAAAACGCGAAATTGAAAAATTATCCAAGTATACTGAAAGGTATGATTAAGGGGGCGTAAAGGTTTCGACGGGGATCTTGAAGCAAGATAAGCGGGTAGAGGTTAGGGACCCTCTTAAAATATCTCTAAATAAAAATTAAACGCTAACAAAAACGTAGCGCTGGCTGCCTAAGCGCAGCTCGTCCGCCGGAGAAAGCCACGGTCTCCGGTCGCCCCTTTGGGGACGCCCAAAAACGAGGCGTCGGCGTCAATTTAGTGGCGTACGTGAACAGCCCTTTAGCTTTTGAAGCTGTCATGCATTAAAAAGATACCTGTCGCGCAGCCTGTGCGCCGGCGACGCGGCGGGGAAATTTAAAGACGTACTGCACCCGGAGAAAGTTTTGCGAATGGGTTTTCGGACAGGGGTTCGATTCCCCTCGCCTCCATCATAACGCACAGATACGAACCCATACGCGACTTTGTCGTATGGCGTAATGTGTTTTTCATTACTGTATATCTGTGAACAAAAAAACGTCTGGAGAACTACTATTTTTTTCTCCAGACGCTTTTTTTATTTCTCACGCTTTTAAGATTGTAAGATAAATTGTAATGTTTTTATAACGCATAAAATATTTCAACTAAACACGAATGTTCAGATAGGTGAAAAATGTTTCAATACCTCTCGCCCTTTACTTAAAGAATCGCTGTCGTTATCAATAGCTTTTCTTTTAGAAATTTTTTCAACGGCTTTCAATAAGTCGTCAAATGTTTTCTTGTCTTTTACGACAAACTGTTTTGTGATTGACGTAGTTGCCATGATTTAGGACTTCCCTCACCCAAACACACCGGTTCTGTCGAGAATAACAAGAATTCGCATCATGAGCCAAGACAGCTCGAGCGAGTTGTTGCCGCTTCCCTTAAGAATTCCCTTGTCGGCGAGTTTCTTTATCGTAGGTCTCGCCCAGTCGGGAAGATTTTTATCTATGTACGCCCACTTTATCGCCGCGTTGTCGTACACTCCCATTTCGTCGTAACGGTCGATTCGGTCTTTTAAAGCCTTGTTCGCTTTAACAAGCTTCTCCACTTCCTTTTTCAGTTCGTCAAACGCTTTCTTTTCTGCCGCAGTCATTTCTTCGGTTACCTCCATACCGTAATATTTTGCCAGCGCGTTAGCTTCAGCTTCCGCAAGTTTTATAAGATTGCTTTCGTTAAGCAGCCATCTCGCCGCTTTCTCGTTCGTGTGAAAACTATACTCTATTATCACGCCCGGAACTCCAACGCTCTTAGCTCCGAACAATACGCCGTACCACTCGTCGTCGAGATATCCGTTTCCGTCTCTGTCAAAGTCCGTCTTTTTCGTGTAATAATACGGAGCGGATACTCCCATAGTCTTGGATACGGCTTGTCCTAAAATCTCAGCGACCGCTCTCGATTTTTCGTCTATAGACGTTTTACCGTCGGGAGCGAAATGTATCATCCACGGAGCGTCCGGAGCGGAGGTTGCCGCGGCGTTTGAGTGAAGAGACAAAAACAAGTCGTATCCTCTAGATCTTCTGCCTCGTTCGGTGAGCTCGGGGTCTTCGTTCTTGTCCCAGCGCGTCAGACCAACGGTAAATCCGCGGGCTTCAAGAGCTGATTTAAGCTTCCACGCAAGGCTCCACGTCATATTGGATTCGTAATATCCGGGTACTACCGGAGAAGCGTTGTAATAGCTTCCCGCGTGCCCCGGGTCAATCATTACTTTCATTGTCCATCTCCTCCGCCTGCTTCTTGATATTCATTTTTCACCTCCGGAAGTCCTGCTACGCTTGATAAAAGTGAACCTATGCCGGCCAGCAATGCGGTGCCGATTACTGTAGTCCACTCTACATCTGTAATCGTTACTGCTGCCGGTATCATGGCAACGGCCGTCTGGCAAACGGTTTTTACCGCTCGTATCACCGCGGCTTTAGCCCAAACTTTTACGTTTTTCATTTTTACTCTCCCTTCATTTGTGAGCTTGTTGATTTAAATACTTATCAAGCTTGTCCTTTGCAACAGGAACCGTATGATTCGCGCCGAGCTGCTGCAATCCGTCAAGGCAAGCGGAAAGAGCAAAACATATCAGAGTATTTTCTTCTTTAATTTTTAGAATATCCTTGTCTTGCTTTTCCTGTTTCAGATACCATCTGTAGACTGTAAAAATCAACCCTAGAATCGTCGTTACCGCGCCTATAAACGCGGCCGTCGTAATTATCATGTTTGGCGTTATCGTCATAATCAACCTCCGCCAACGTCCGTCAAGTCGAGGTCATCTACCGTAGGAGCATCGCCCCATATAGCCAAAACAGAAGATAAATATGGCTCGGATATTTCGACCTGCAAATCTGCTCTGCCTAAAGGGCTGTTGGTATAAGACCTGCGCCAGTCTTCATCTATTTGCGTGAGCTCGCCGTCTATATCTACGTATTGCCGCTTTAATATGCTTACTGAGTTTGTTGTAAGATATGTTACGAATATTTTTTCTTGAACGTTCATATTACGCCGCCCCCTCTTCTTTCTCCGCCGCGTCCGCTTCCCAAATAGCCAAAATTGAGGCAAGCTGGGGATTTGGAATTTTAGCTTTTACTTCTTCAATATCCGATATTGAGTAAGTCGCCGTCTCGGCAGGCAGATTCCTCGATACTCCGTTTATTTCTATTGTTTTTGTAACGCTGAGCTTTACGCTGTCAGCTGATAAAAATAAGATAGAATACTCTATATTCATTCTTTGATCCCCCGTTCGTTTAATCCGCCGTCGCATATGTAAAGCAGAAATTTTGCGCCGACGATTGAGTTCCAGTCCCCCAGGAAGAGCCGCTTAAGCTCGCGGCCAGCTTGAACGCAGAACCGGATAT